>NZ_PSLQ01000124.1:0-2500 GCF_040289685.1 Pyrinomonas sp. | reverse complement strand
GCGACCGATAGTGCACTAGTACCGTGAGGGAAAGGTGAAAAGCACCCCGGTGAGGGGAGTGAAATAGACCTGAAACCGTGTGCTTACAAGCAGTGGGAGGATCTTCAACGGATCTGACCGCGTGCCTTTTGCATAATGAGCCGGCTAGTTCGTGTCACAGGCGAGGTTAAGCCGTAGAGGCGAAGCCGAAGCGAAAGCGAGTCTGAACAGGGCGTTAAGTCTGTGGCACGAGGACGCGAAGCGAGATGATCTAGGCATGGCCAGGATGAAGCCGAGGTAACACTCGGTGGAGGTCCGAACCAGTGTGGGTTGAAAACCGCTTGGATGAGCTGTGCCTAGGGGTGAAAGGCTAATCAAATCTCGTGATAGCTCGTTCTCGCCGAAATGGTTTTAGGGCCAGCCTCGGAGGCGAAGCGTCGCGGTGGTAGAGCACTGAATGGGCTAGGGGCCCCACAGGGTTACCGAACCCAATCAAACTCCGAATGCCGCGCTACGCGTTCTCCGGGAGTGAGACCGTGGGGGCTAAGCTCCATGGTCGAGAGGGAAACAACCCAGACCGACAACTAAGGCCCCAAAGTCGTGGTTAAGTGGAAAAGGAGGTGGGGACGCCCTGACAGCCAGGAGGTTTGCTTAGAAGCAGCAATCCTTTAAAGAAAGCGTAATAGCTCACTGGTCAAGCGGCCCTGCACCGACAATTCAACGGGGCTTAAACCACGCGCCGAAGTTTCGGATGCGGTCGAATCTGCGGACTCGACTGCATGGTAGGCGAGCATTCCGTAGCTGCGAAGCGGTTCCGAAAGGGCCGTTGGAGCGATCGGAAAAGACCCTGTCGGCATAAGTAGCGATAACGCGGGCGAGAACCCCGCGCGCCGAAAACCTAAGGTTTCCTCTGTCAAGTTAATCTGCAGAGGGTAAGTCGGTCCCTAAGGCGAGGCCGAAAGGCGTAGCCGATGGAAATCCGGTTAAAATTCCGGAACCGCCAGCGTGTGCTGTGGGGGGACGCAGTCGGGTAGGCGAGACCGGCGATGGATGTCCGGTTGAACGCCGCGAGCCCGCCGCTTAGGCAAATCCGGGCGGCACATAGGGCGAGCGAGCGGGACGAAAGTACGCCCCTTCGGGGGCGGAAACAAGTCGCCGACCCCAGCTGCCAAGAAAAGCCTCGGGCAGCTTCAACACGCATGGTGACCGTACCGCAAACCGACACAGGTAGGTGGGGTGAGAATCCTAAGGCGCTTGTGAGAACCCTCGTTCAGGAACTCGGCAAACTAGCCCCGTAACTTCGGGAGAAGGGGTGCCCCGGTAGGGTCTTCGGGCCCGAGGGGGTCGCAGTGAAAGGTCCCAGGCGACTGTTTACTAAAAACACAGGTCTCCGCAAACTCGTAAAGAGGATGTATGGGGGCTGACGCCTGCCCAATGCCGGAAGGTTAAAGGGAAGGGTTAGCCGCAAGGCGAAGCCCTGAACTGAAGCCCCGGTGAATGGCGGCCGTAACTATGACGGTCCTAAGGTTCACTTTCGCGAGCCTTAGTAAAACCGAACCATATGCGGGAAACTCCTCGCACAGCCGTGCGGTACGTACTCGACGTGGGTCGAGCAGTAACAATCCGCCGGACATGGGGACAATCCGCAGGGAAGACTGGCGGAGTCCGCTATCGCGGACTTCGCGAGAACCCTCAGAGACTTTACGTTCGGGGCGGCTAGGCGATGAAACTTGAAGCCCAATGGGTTGTCGGCTTCGTGGATGGCGAAGGGTGCTTCTTCGTCGGTCTCAATCCGCACCCGGAGATGACCACCGGCTACCAGGTCCTGCCCGAGTTCACGCTCGTTCAGCACGAGCGTGACGTGCAGGTCCTCCATGCCCTCAAGGCCTTCTTCGGATGCGGTGTGGTCCGACGCAACCACGGTGATCGGTGGGCGTACCGAGTGCGCCGTCTCGATCACCTGCGGGATCGGATCATTCCGTTCTTCGAACGGCATCCGTTAAAGACCACGAAGCAAGTCAACTTCCTGAGGTTCCGCCGAGTCGTCCGCCTCATGGAGGCGAAACGCCACCTGACGGCGGAGGGGCTCGAGGAGATCAGGTCCATTGTGGCGATGATGAATCGCCAGCAGCCAAGAGAAAGTCCGGCTCCTCTGGAAACAGAGTGAGGTACACCGAGCGAAATTCCTTGTCGGGTAAGTTCCGACCTGCACGAATGGCGTAACGATCTGGGAGCTGTCTTAACGAGGGGCACAGCGAACTTGTAGTACCGGTGAAGATGCCGGTTTCCCGCGTCTAGACGGAAAGACCCCGTGGACCTTTACTACAACCTGATAGTGGGCTCGGGCAAATCATGCGCAGGATAGGTGGGAGGCTGCGAAGCCGGCCCTTCGGGGTCGGTGGAGCCAACGGTGAGATACCACCCTTGGTTTGTCTGGGCTCTAACCTGCCGCTGTGAATCCAGTGGAGGGACACTATCAGGCGGGTAGTTTGACTGGGGCGGTCGCCTCCTAAATGGTAAC
>NZ_PSLQ01000050.1:0-27761 GCF_040289685.1 Pyrinomonas sp. | reverse complement strand
GGGCAAGTGGCGACGAACTGTGAATCCCACGCGCTGCGCGCCGTGGGAGTGTCAACCTGATAACCTGACCCGTTCACGTACATGCTTCTAAAGCCAGCCGCATACAGTCACGCGATCGTACTTTCCGGAGAGAGGCGGTCTGTTGCATTTCTGTTTTCAGGTTCGATGCAGTGCGCTCCTCGAACGAGCGCGAAATCGTTAAACGGCATTTGCCCTATAGCCTTCCCGAAGGGGGCGGATGGAGAAGACGGTACTTCCCACGCATGATATTTAACCGACCCATACCTCCCACGCATAGTAGAAGCCGAAGACGACGCTCCCCAAACCGGCGAGCAGCCTGATGGGTGTGTTGATGCGCGCGAAGCGCTCCGCCGTGAACACGAATGGCAGGCTGATAAGCGCGCTCATCAGGAGCATTCCGCCAATTGAGCCAATGCCGAAGATGAGTAAATAAGCGAGTCCGAGCGCGCTCGATCCGCCGCGCATCACTTCGGTCAAAACCAGCAGCGTCAACGCCGCCGATCCGGCCAATCCGTGCATCATTCCGACCAGAAGCGGTTTCCAACCCAAATTGCCGATGATGTGCGCGTGGCGCGCGTGATGCTGAGCCTCGCGCGGGTCATGTGCGCTTCGTTCATCATGGAAGTGAAGGTGCGTGTGCGCGTAGCCGTCGTGCTCGTGTGCGTGGACGTGGACGCGGCGATTGTCGCGCAGAACGCGGTAAAGGACGTGTGAACCTAAAAGGATGATCATCAAGGCGACAGCAAACTCCAAATAGGTCGCCGCCCGTTCGGGAATTGCGACGCGAAACAGGATGACGACGAGACCAGCGATGAGCAAAGAAAGGGTATGCCCTAAGCCCCACAGGGCTCCGACCAGCGCCGAACGCCAGACGGATCGCTGTTCGCTGACGATGGTGCTGACGGCGACGATGTGATCGGCTTCGGTCGCGTGCTTCAAGCCGAGCAGGAAGCCAAGCCCGAGCGCAAGATTGATCGTTTCTGTCATCTCTCAAGCCTCTTTCGGAATCCGGAGCGCCATTTAGAATCGGCGTAAAGCTTATCTTTGGAATCCGCGTCGCGCAAGCTGGATTCGAAATCGGGCGCGAATTCGGCAGAAGAAGGCGAACGGATGGTCCAAAGCGGCGATTTGGCCGCGCCTTGGTGATGATCGCCGCCCCAACTTTGAAAAAGACGCGCGGATGGTTAAGGCGGTCTTCGTTTCTCATGCGTCAGAGAAGAACGAGTGGCCGATCGGGACGGCTATTAGCCGTCCCGGATGGCTAAAACGATCGCGGAAAGAAGGCGCACTTTCCGATCGGTCGCTTATTCGAAAACGCGCTCGACCGAAACGATGCGGACGTTCTCCGGCTTGACGTTGATCGGATACTTTTCGACCACCTTATCCTCATCGAGTATTTCGCGCGGTTTAGGCGAGGTGTAGGTTATCGGTGATGGGCGATTGTTGATGATTGCGTCGCGCAGGGCGTCAGCATCTTCGGTCACGATGACGATGCGCAGCGCGTCGTTGCGCAAGTGTTTGCGGATCGCACGGTTGACGTCTTCGAGCGTCAGGCGTTTCAGTTGCTCGCGCATGTATGTGGCAAAGTCTGGGATTTGATAGTACCGGCTATCGAGCGCATAGCCCAGTTGCGCGTCCTGCGTTTGCATGAGCACATCGATGTACTTCGTCAAGAATTCGCGCGTCGCGTCGAAGCTTTCGCGCGTCAGCCCGTCGCGCAGGAGCTTATCGAACTCGTAAAGAGCCAAGCGCAGCGTGAAATGGGCGTTTTGCGATTCGACCGGACGGATCCAGATTTGAAAGATCTGTTGCTGACGCGCGAGGTTCGGATCGGGCGTGAACTGAAACATGCCACGCGGGAAGTATTCGATGTAAGCGTAATCGCCGTAGTTCAAGCCGCGCAGCTCGCGTATGCGTTGGTAGAGGTAGCTGTTGCTCGACCGGTGTTGGCCGAAATAGGAAGCGACGAGCGCCAGCGCGGGCCAATCCGGATCACCGCGTTTGACCGAGATGGGAAAGCCAATGGAGATGGCCGTCGAGCGGGTCGGTCGCCGGATGATCTCGACGTGCGTGCCCGGTTCCATCTTCGGCGCAGGGAAACGAGCTTGCGCCCGTTCGCCGCGCGGGAGCTTGGCGAAATCGGAGGTGATCTTCGCCGCGAAATCCGAAGGATAACCGCCCGCCAATCCGATGACGAGGTTGGCCTGCGTGTAATGGCGGCGATAGAACTCGCGCACGTCATCGAGCGAGAGCTTTTCGAGAGCGCTGACGCGCCCCATGTTGTGATGGCCGTATGGCTGTCCGGCGTAGATGACGTTGTAAAGATGCTCTTTGCCTAACTCTTCGTCGTTGCTCTGACGCAGATTGATCTTCAGGAAGTTGATCGCGTCCGCTTTCAACCGTTTGAAGTCCTCTTCGCGGAAACCGGGATCGAGCAGCATTTCGCGAATGAGCGCGTAGTAACGTTCGAGGTTGTCGATGTGAGTCGTGCCGTGGAAAACGGTCATCTCCTTATCGACCTGCCATTCGAACGAAGTCGCCAGCGGATACATCTCTGCGACTATCTGCTCGTATGTGCGCGTACGTGTGCCGCCTTTGGCGAGCATGGCGGCGGTCAATGAAGCGACTCCTTCTTTGCCCTGAGGATCGAAGGCCGCGCCCGTGGTGAAAAGGATGCGAAACGTGACGAGCGGCGAGCGATTGGGCAGAAGCACGGTGGCGATCTTTTCGTCCCTCATGGTCGTTTGAGCGCTCGTTGGTCCAGCAAAGAGGCAAAGGGCCACGAGCACTAGCGCGGTCGAGTTTCGCATCGTCAGCGTCCCCCCTCCTTTTTCGCGCCATTCGGTCGAGCGGCGAGCGTTACGATGGTGCGGTTCTTCTCCGTGAAATAGCGCGCCGCCATCTCGCGTATGTCTTCGGGCGTGATCTGATCATAGAGCGCGTAGAGGCGCTCGACCGTCTCCGGCGTGCGGCGCAGGGCGACGAAAGGAGCTAACGCGCTGGCGACCGCTTCGGAGCTATCCATCGCGAGCGCGAACCCATAGCGCAGGTGTGAGCGCGTCGCATCGAGCCTCTTTGGGTCCACCGGCTCGCGCGTGAAGCGCTCAAAGGTTTTGAGCACTTCGTCGCGAACGTATTCGACATCCTGCGGATTCTTGACGCGCGCGTAGACGGTGAAAAGCTCAGGATCGATCTTGTTGTCGAATTCGACTTCGATGAGATCAGCCTTCTGTTCCTTTAGGACCAGCTTTCGGTAGAGATCTGAATTTTCGCCGAAAGCGATCGGGGCGAGAAGATCGAGCGCAGCCTTGTCCTTGCGCTCATCGGAATAGGCCGGACCGCGAAAGGCGATGGCGACGAGCGGCAAAGTTTGCGCCGGCCAATCGACGTGCGCCGTGCGCGGCCCGTCTTGTGGCGGTTCGCTCGGAATCTCGGGGCGATAGTTGCCGCGCTGCCAATCGCCGAAATACTTGCGCGTCAAAGCGAGCGCGCGGTCGCGCGTGACATCGCCGACCAAGATGATCGTCGTGTATTCGGGACGGTAATAGCGGTTATAGAATTGAAGGCTGTAGTCGTACTGGTTGGGCATGTCTTTGATGTCTTCGAGAAAGCCCATCGTCGTGTGCGAGTAGGTGTGGCGTCGAAAGGCTGTTGCGCGCAGCGTTTCGTAGAGCTTGAAGAATGGGCTGGAGCTGTTCTTGTTGTACTCGCCGAGCACGGCGCCCGTTTCAGTTTGGTAAACTTCCGGCGAATACTGAAGTCGCAGAAAGCGGTCGGCTTCAAGCTCCATGATCCTCTCCAGATCATCCTTTGAAAAGACTTCGTGGTAGACGGTGCGGTCATCGGTTGTGTAAGCGTTGGAGCTTGCGCCCGCGCGTTTCAGGAGCGCATCGCGCTCTTCGGGCGTGAAATTCTTGCTCCCGCGAAACATCATGTGCTCGAACAGGTGCGCGTAGCCGCTCTTGCCCGGCTCGACTTCGTTGCGCGAGCCAGCGGCGACGACGATGTAGAGAGCGACCAAGTTCGGGTGCTCGGTCGGCGCGGTGATTAGGCGCAACCCGTTCGGCAGATCATCCACCGCGTAATCGTAAGGGAGGATTTTGCGCTTCTGCTGCGCGAGCACCGCCAGCGGCAGACAGAGCAATAAAGAGCAGGCGAGAAGAGACTTCATCGTTCGAACTCCTTAATGGGCCTATCAACTTTTGAGGAGAGCGAAGATCTAGATTCTACCAGAGATCATCCGCGTTGTCGTTTGCGTGCGCCATCTCTTCGGCAAGCTCCGGCGGCAGCTTCAGGATCTGTTGCCAACCCGATTCATCGCGCAACATCGCCGCCGTCAACTCATCGCGCAAAAGGCGCAGACGCTCGCTCAACGTGACGGGATAACGTTCGATGTCACGGAAGCGGTGGCGTTGTTCTTCGACGAAGGCTTTGAGCTTGGTGATTGAAGGGATCGGCTCGTAACGACCGCTCTCCCAGAAGGGTCTGAGAAGCCGTTCGACGCGCGCTGCGCCGGGGATTTCGACCTCCTCATCTTCCAAACCGATGACATCGCCGACGTAATTGCCTTGCGCGTCTGCGCCGCGGAAGAGTTGGAGTTTACCGGGCAGCGTCGATTTTTCGGGCGTGTTGGAAGCTTTCAGGGTGGGCCGCCCTTCGATCGCGCACTGTTTGAAGATGACGCCGGCGACGCGCGGCACTTCCGCTGAAAGTTTCGTCCCGATGCCGAATCCAGCGGCTTCGGGAAATTCGCGGACGATCTCGCGCACGCGCTCGACGTCGAGATCGCCCGTCAAGATCGGCATCAGTCCATGTAGTCCGTTTGCCTCGAAGAGGCGCAAACACCATTTGGCGAGTCGCACGTGATCGCCCGAATCTATGCGAAAGCCCCTGAAGGCGCGACGCCGCGCTTCGCTCGAAGTCGCCGCCATCACGGCGTGAACGGCCCCCATGTAAACGTTGATCGTGTCAAGCAGCAACACGGTCCCTTGCGGATTGGCATCGAGCCAGCGTTCAAAGGCGACCTGTTCGAAATGTTTGGGCCGCCCGGTGCGCGGATCGACCTCCGGCTCGTAGAGATACTCGATGTAAGACTGTTGCCAGTAGTGCGCTTCGGTGCCGACCGCTGGGATGTCGAGTCGGTAGGCGGCTTCCATGTTCGACGTGTCGTTGAAGCCGCCGATGTAAGCGTAGGCGGCGACTTCGACTGCGCGTTCGATGTCGCCGTTTCGGCGCAGCGAGAAATCCGAAAGCCAGCGATCCCCCGCCGCCATGCGAAAACGCATCGCGGTGCTCGCGATGGTCATCGGAAGATCGAAGGCGTGTTCGAACTTGATCTCTTGCGCTTGCGTCAAGGCGAACGGCCCGGTGATGTCAGCGAAGGGTTCGTTGGCGAAGACGATCGTGCCGGGCGGTACGGCGCGCACACGCCCGACGAAATGCATGTCTTCGACGGCTCTGGCGAAAAGCTCCAGTCCGCCGCGATCCTGCGCGATGAACCGCAGGCGCGGGCGATCCAAGTGACTGTCAACCAGTAACCGGACCAGCCGTTCATGCCCTAGACATGGAGCGAAGGGAAGCTTTCGCTGCGTCACGTAGAAGGTCGCCTCCGCTTCGCTCAGCGGTTTGGCGCGCAGCCGCGTCGCGTCCTTGTACGCGGCTGAACCCATCGTCGCATGGTAGCGGTCGAAATTAAGCGTGCCCATGGTCGGCGAAGATCAGCAAAAAATGAAAGATGAGCGAGGAAAGCATCAGATGAACGAGCGCCTGGATCAATCGCAATCTCCGCGTCCGACGCCGCAGAGCGCGCTGCGTTCTCAAACTATCTCCGCTCCCGCGCGACGCATCTCTTCGATAGCGCGCTCTTCGTCGTGCGGCTCGAGATTGACGGCGCGCGAGGCTTCGCGCAAGACCTTTACTTTGAACCCTTCGCGCAGCGCGTCAAGCGCCGTGTGTTTGACGCAGTAGTCCGTGGCGAGTCCGCCGATCCAGACCTCTTCGACGCCATGTTCGCGCAGGATCTTCTCCAATCCGGTTTGATCGAAACCCGAATATCCGTCCGTATCGCCCACCCCCTTCGAGATGACGATGATGCGCGGATCATCCCTCAGTTGCGGATGAAACTCCGCGCCCTTCGTCCCTTGCACGCAGTGGACCGGCCACTTACCGCCATAGGCGGCGAAATGTTTGGTGACGGTCGGGTGCCAATCGCGCGTTTTTATCACGAGATCGCCGCGCGCGAGGAATTCGTCGATCAAGCGATTCAGCGGTTCGATCACCTCATCGCCGTGAGGCACGGCCAACGCGCCTCCGGGGCAGAAATCGTTCTGCACATCGACCACGATCAACGCTCGCTTCTTGTCACTCATGGCCTCTCCTCCGGCTTTCGCCGTGGACTCGGCGAAGAGTTATCATCGCATAGCTTAATCCGACCAAGCGAGAGAGGTAAAGCATGCGTGTTGAGGAGAGTCGCCAGCGATCGATCGTCTCATGGGGGGCGAGCGGGAGGCTCTGTGGCCTCCTGCTCTTCTGCTCGCTGTGGAGCGGCGCGCAAGCGGCGACGCTGCAGACCGTTTGGCAGGCCAAATTAGATAGCCCGGTCCGTTTTTACCAAACGACCGATTGGGACGTTGTCGTTGTCGGAACGGAGCGTTCGCTTTACGCCATCGACGCGCAAACGGGAGAGACTTTGTGGCGGCGGCGCGTGCCTGATCTGGACGAGCGTGATGCCGTGCCCTTGCCCGGAACGGACCTGCTTCTGCTGAGCTATGCGGACAAGGATCGTGCGCGCGTCGAGGCGGTCGACCTGCTTTCCGGCCTAGCGCTTTGGCGCTCGGAACGCTTGCGCGGTCAAGCGATGCAAATGGCCGTCGATCTCGATCGCAGGCTGTTGGCTGTCACGGTCGTGCGCAAGACGAAGGAGCGACCGCGCGAAGGTTTCAAACAGCGTCCTGCGATACATGTGCTCGATCTTCGGACCGGAGAGGAGCGCTGGCGGCGCGAGCTTGGGAGCGAGATCGAATTGCTGCCGGCAAGCTGGACCAGCGAGGAGACCGTTTACACGCTCGATAACTACCGCGCGCCGCTCTTCCTCGATGGGCGACTCTACCTCTTTTACGAAGGCGTGACAGCCTACGATGCCGGGACGGGCAGAGCGATCTTGCGCGAGCGCTTCCGCGTCAACGAAGAAGGCCTCGCCTTGACCGAAGCGGATCCCGTCTTCGACGAGCGTTTCCTCTATGTCTCAGGCCGCGGACGCTTGCGCGCCATCGCGCGCGCGACCGGAGAGGTGGCGTGGGAAGCGAAAGACTTGGGCACCACGCCCGAAGTGGTCATCGCGGATCGCACGATCTTCGTGCGCACTGGCGGAACGTTCACGCGCGTGCGCGATGGCCAAGCGGTCGCGCGCGGGCCATACGGCGTCAGCGCCATTGACAAGGAGACGGGACAAACGATTTGGCGTTATAAGGGCGGCGACCGCGGCATCACGAACATCGTCTTGCCTGATCCCAACTTGGTCGTCGTGGCCGATCGCGACGATCTGATCGCCCTCGATGCAAAGACGGGCGAACGGCTTGCAAAGTCGCCACACGAGATCGAGCAAGCGGCGTTCGTCGTGTTGAACGAACGCGGTCAGGCAGTGGTCGGCGGCAGAAACAAGATCGCCGCTTTTGACCCGCGCCGCGGTCAAATGATCTGGCGCGCGCGCTACACTCCGCCCGGTCGCGGCGTGTTGCGCACGGTTGCCGCGATCGCTGCGCGCGCTGTCTCTTTCTATTTCCGTTATGGCCCGCTCTTTAATCTCGCCTATCGCGGCGCACAGCTTGCGCGCGCGGCGGGTGCGTTGCGCTGGTCTGGCCTGAGAGCGCGGGCAGATTTCGGCGACCTCACGTCGCTCGTCACCGATGCCGCGCGCGAACGCGCGAGTTCGCCACTTGCGCTCTTCGGCAGGGCATCGAGCTTGCGCGGCGGCTCTTCTCATACAATCCTCGAGCGCGTCGGCGATGTCGATCTGCAGGACCGATTGCTCGATCGGCTAGACCCATCGCGCCAGTTGGACCGGCTCGCCGGTTTCCTCCGGAGACGCGAACGGCTCGTCGCGCTGCGTGGGCGTTGGATCTACTTTTATACGGACGCTGGCGAATTGGGCGGTCGAGGCTTGGTCGGCGTCCAAATCGACACTGGACGGGCCGAACGTTTCGTGCGCTTGAGTTCGATAGATCCGCGCTTCGTCGTGGACGAAGCTTCCGCCTCAATCTTCATCGCCGACGGCGCTCGTTTCGTCGCTGCCCGTTTCGCTTCGGTTGGCTTAGGAAGGTGAGCGGCGGATCGAGAGTCGAACGACTTGGCGCACCCAGCGAGCGTGGCGCTTTTCGTCCGGCACGACCAGGCGCAAATTGCCTTCCGCTGCAGATAGGTGTTTCCCGTTGCGACGGTCTGCGAGGAGAATGACGCGGTCAGTAAAAGCTTTGTCGATCTCCGGAAGGGCGAAGACCACTTTGTATCCATCAGCCGCTTCGACCAAAAGGAAGAGGCTCAGCTTGTCGCCGCGCAACCTTGTGCCGAACGGGACGCCGACCGATTTGAGCAGATCGTAGAGTTCGATGCCTTCAAAGGTCGCTTCCTCGCCGTCGTGGTCTTTGGCGCGTACGGTTCGGTGTGGGAGCTTAGCGAGATCGGCGGCGGAAAGCTCCGTTGCGCGCACGCCTTCGCCCGCGATGACGAGCAGCTTCTCATCGGTTCTTCCATAGGCTGCAAGTCTCTCCTGGCAACATGGTCCGGCAAACCTCGCTGCGAGCAGCTTTTCGTTGGTCTGCCCGTAGGCCGAAAGAGCCGGTAGTGCGAAGAGGATCAGGCCGAAAACGCGCGCCGCTGAAAGCATGATCGGTCCCTCCCGATGCAAAAGATACCGCCTTTTTCGACATGAAACAACCCTGTGCTGATCAAAGAGAAAGAAACTCTCGTGGTCCTT
Organism: Pyrinomonas sp.; assembly: GCF_040289685.1. Taxonomy (NCBI): domain Bacteria; kingdom Pseudomonadati; phylum Acidobacteriota; class Blastocatellia; order Blastocatellales; family Pyrinomonadaceae; genus Pyrinomonas; species Pyrinomonas sp. The sequence goes on along the minus strand of NZ_PSLQ01000050.1, from coordinate 18,769 downwards.
TGCAGGATTGCATGCTGCGCGGGCGCAGCGATCTAGTTGCGATCAAAGGGAAAGAAACTCTCGTGGTCCTTTGCAGAGGAAATGAAGTCAGCGGCAGTCAGAACGCTTCACGCTTACGGGTCGGGCAAACTGTTGGAGAAATCGCTAGAAGGCGGATTTCTATGGAGGCGGCGGTGGGAATCGAACCCACGAATAAAGGTTTTGCAGACCTCTGCCTTACCACTTGGCTACGCCGCCTCGAATCTTTCAAGGCAAGCAGAAGAAGGGCGAAAGCCGCTCTTTCGCCCTTCAACTGAAATCTTGGAGCGGGAGACGGGATTCGAACCCGCGACTTCGACCTTGGCAAGGTCGCACTCTACCGCTGAGTTACTCCCGCTCAGAGCAGGATATTTATTTTAAGCATTCACAGTCCTTTGTCAAGCGCGACTTGGGTTGTCGTCAGCCCGAGATGAAGCGGCTAGACATCTAGAGACCTAGGCGAGTTTTTGAACTTTGCCTTAACTTGGCTCGGACCAGCGCCTTCGGCCCCTCGCCCCGACTTTATCTACAAGCCAAGCTTTGTTCGCCTGAAGTTCGCAAGGCGTCGCAGGGGCGGCGCGCTTTGTTTACGCGGCCGCGCGATGAATTTTGGGCGCAGGGCGATCGGCGTAGCTTCGAGGCGAATGGGATCGGCTCGACGGGGAAAGGAACGCTCGACGATTTGGTTTCAGCGCTCGGCGAGTTCAGCGATGGTGGCGGCCAAAGAACTGAAGATGGCCGATCCGTCGCTCGATCCGAGCAGATCCTCGCAAGCGCGTTCCGGGTGTGGCATCATGCCGAGCACGTTGCGTCCGCGGTTGCAGATGGCGGCGATGTTCGCGCGCGAGCCGTTCGGGTTGCTTGCTTCGGTGAGCCGTCCGCGCGCATCGCAGTAGCGGAAGACGATTCGTTCTTCGCGTTCGAGTTCGTCGAGCGTCGCGTCGTCGCAGAAGTAGTTGCCTTCAGCGTGAGCGATCGGAAGACGCAGGACCGCGCCTGGAGCGAGCAAGCGCGTGAAGGGCGTCGCGTTGGTCTCAACACGCACGTGCACGTGACGGCAGATGAAATGCAGCTCGCGGTTGCGCATCAGCGCGCCAGGCAGCAGCCCGGCTTCGCAGAGGATTTGGAAGCCATTGCAGATGCCGAGCACGAACCGCCCATGAGCGGCGAACTTGCGCACCGATTGCATCACGGGCGAAAAACGGGCGAGCGCGCCGGCGCGCAAGTAGTCGCCGTAAGAGAAGCCGCCCGGAATGATCACGGCGTCGTATGAACTCAGATCCGTCTCACGGTGCCAGATGAAATCCACGGGCTGGCCCACATGTTTCGAGACGACGTGATAAGCGTCGTGGTCGCAGTTCGATCCGGGAAAGACGATGACTCCGAATTTCATGTTGCCTCGATTTCAATGCGGTAGTCTTCGATGACCGGATTGGAGAGAACTTCGCTCGCCAATCGCTCGACAAGCGCGCGCGCCTCTTTGAGGTCGAGCGATTGATCAAGCGCAACTTCGAAATACTTGCCTTGCCGAACGTCTGCCACTCCGCGCCAGCCCAGCAATTCAACTGAGTGGTGGATGGCTTTCCCTTGCGGATCGAGGACACCCGGTTTCAGCGTCACATAGACTTTCGCCTTCATGCCCTTAACCTTTCGTCGTCAGTTCTCCCGCTCGTCGCTATTGCGTAAATTTATATTGTCTGATAAACTGGCTCCCGTTCCAAGCCGACTTGGGCCTCGCAACTCGATTGTTTCGCACTGCCGTCTCGCCGCAACGCATAACCGGTCGTGTCATCTACCGCTTGAATGAGGTAAGTTTATGCAAAATCAACGACGCGAGAGCGCTTTCAGTTCTCCGAGTGACGAAAGATCAAGCACTGGCCTCGAGAACAACATCGCCGCGTTGCTCTGTTACATTCTAGCCCCGCTAACCGGCATCGTCTTCTACGCAGTCGAGAAGGAAAGTCGCTTCGTCCGTTATCACGCCATTCAATCGATTCTGTTTGGCGTCGCGGCGATCATCATCAGCATCGCCTATAACATCTTTTGGATCATCGTCAGTTCATTCTCGACGATCATCGGACTCCTTTTCAGCTTGGGCGGCTTGTTCCTTTCGCTCCTCTTCTTTGCTGCTTGGGTCTACTGCTTGCTCAAAGCCTATCAGGGGCAGAAGTTCAAGTTGCCCATCATCGGCGATATGGCGGAGCAGTGGACCAGCCGATAGCGCGCCAGTCAACGATCGAAGACGCGAGCGAAGATTCGATCGATGTTGCGGAGATAGGTGTCGAGCGAAAAGACCGCTTCTATCTCTTCGCGCGTCAGATGAGCCGTGATGTCGGCGTCCTGTAGGACGCGCGAACGAAAATCGCCGCCTTCGTCCCACGTCTTCATCGCGTTGCGTTGCACCCACTCGTAGGCCGCCTCGCGGCTGACGCCGGCGCGCGTGAGCGCGAGCAGCAGTTGGCCGCTGAAGATGAGTCCGCGCGTCAGATTCAAATTCTCGATCATCCTTGCGGGATGGACCACGAGCCCGTCGAACAGCTTGGCGCTGCGGTCGAGCATGTAATCGAGCGCGATGGACGAATCCGGAAGGATCACGCGCTCAGCCGAGGAATGCGAGATGTCGCGTTCATGCCAGAGAGCGACGTTCTCCAAGCCGGCAGCCGAATTGGCGCGCACGACGCGCGCCAGCCCGCAAATCCTCTCGGCGAGGATGGGATTGCGCTTGTGTGGCATGGCGCTCGATCCCTTTTGGCCGCGCTTGAAAGGCTCTTCAGCCTCGCGCACTTCGGTCCGTTGCCAGTGGCGCACCTGAAGCGCAAACTTTTCGAGCGAAGCGGCGACGATGGCGAGCGTCGTCAAGTATTCGGCGTAGCGGTCGCGTTGGATGATCTGGGTGGAGACGGGCGCGGGCTGGAGTCCCAAGCGTGCGCAGACGCGCTCTTCCACCTCCGGATCAAGGTGAGCGAAAGCGCCGACGGCGCCGCTGATCTTGCCGACCGCGACCGTTTCGCGCGCGCGTTCGAGTCGCGCCCGATTGCGGCGCATCTCGTCGTACCAGAGGGCGAAAGTCAGCCCGAACGAGGTTGGTTCGGCGTGCACGCCGTGCGTGCGGCCAACCTGCGGCGTGCGTTTGAACTCGAAAGCGCGGCGGCGAAATACTTCCATCAAACTCTCCGTTTTCGCCAGCAGTAGATCGCACGCATCGCGCAACAACAGCGCGTTGGCCGTATCCACGACGTCCGAAGAGGTCAATCCGTAATGGAGAAAACGCGCCGCTTCGCCGACCTGTTCGGCAATGGAGGTTGTAAACGCGATGAGGTCGTGATCGGTGGTCTTTTCGATCTCATGGATGCGCGCGACATCTATGCGCGCGCGGGCGCGTATCTCGACTGCCGCCTCGCGCGGGATGGTTCCCATCTCGGCATGGACATCGCAAACGGCCAGTTCGACTTCAAGCCACTTGCGAAATTTGTTCTCCTCGGACCAAAGCGCGCCCATCTCGGGCAGGGTGTAACGCGGGATCATCGTTCGCTTCGTCTCCGCTGCAGGGCATACGTCTTGGCGCGCGTCAACGACGCGGCCTCTTCATCTGTTCAGCGCCTTTCGTTCAGTTCATGGCGCACGCGCTCTTTGCGCGAGCCGTCGCCCGCCGACTGCTCCCCAGCCCTCAGTGCGCGTGCCAGATCTCGATCCACAAATTGACGAGGTGTCTCGTGTGCGGCCTTTCAGCATGCTTTTCAAATTTCGACCCACGGCGTCGGGTCTTTGGCCGACGAAACGATGATCTTGGTCTGCGGTTGAAAAAGCGAGCCGCGCGCGGCCAGCGCCGTTTCCGCGCAGATGCGCGCCACGTGCGGGTTGTTCGCTCTTTGCGAAAGGTGCGCGAGCACGATGTGCGAGGCCGTGCCGTCGAATCCGTCGCGCAGCCATTCGGCCACTGCGGCGTTTGATAGATGACCCATGCGCGACATGATGCGTTGTTTCAGTTCCCACGGGTAGAGCGTGCAGGCGCGGAGCATGTCGCGGTCGTGGTTCGACTCGATGATGATGGCGGCGCACCCTCGAAGTCGCTCGCGCACGAGCGTCGTGATGTGACCGCAATCGAGCAACAGCGCGATGCGCGCGCCGCGGCAAGCGATGTTCAGGCCGAAATGGTCCACCGCATCGTGCGGCACGTTGAACGGGTGAAAGTCCAGTTCGCCGATGCAGAAAGGCTGGTCCGAACGAATCAGTTCGATGCGATCGCGCAGCGCTTCGGCCCGTCTTTTCGGTTCGTTCGACGACACGTTGCGTCGTTCCGCGATGTAGGCTTGGCGCGTCGCTTCGGTGATGTAAACGGGACAGCGAAGGCTTTTGAGCAACACGCGCAAGCCGCTGGCGTGATCAGCGTGTTCGTGCGTGACGACGACGCCGGCGAGCTGACCGGGATCGCATCCGACTTCGATCAGACGGCGAAACGTTTCGCGCGCGCTCAATCCGGCGTCAATGAGCACGTGCGTCCGATCGTGCGAGACGACGATCGCGTTGCCGGTCGAACCGCTCCCTAGAATGGTGAAACGCATTGGCGGCAAACTCCGCGTCAGATCTCCAACCGCGCGCGATCAACGCGAAAACCGTTCAAATTGCCGAGCGCGCCGAAGCCGAGCGCTTCCGTGCGGAACGCGCGTTGCGCCAACGCTTGCAGTTCTTCGGCTGTAACGGCTTCGATGCGCGCGATGGTCTCCTCGGGCGGGATGCGACGCCCGTGGAGGATCTCTTGACGGGCTAACGTGCCGGCCCGCATGCTCGATGATTCGAGCGCGAGCAGGATGGATGAGATCGCTTGATCTTTGACCAACCGCAGCTCGTCTTCGCCCACGGGCTCGCGCACAATGCGACGCAGCTCGATGAGCGATAAATCCAGCACTTCATCGAGCTGATCCGGCGATGTGCCGGCGTAAATCTGAAACATTCCGACATCGCTGAAAGCGCTGGCCGCTGCGCCGACGGAGTAGGCCAACCCGCGCTCTTCGCGAATCGCTTGCCAGAGCCTGCTCGACGTTCCGCCACCCAAGATCGAAACGAGCAAACTGGCGGCAAAGCGCTCATCGCTCGTCGCCGCTGGCCACGGCGCAGCCAAGATCATGTGGGCTTGTTCCAGATCGCGTTTGCGCTCGATGATGATGGGTGCGGCGATGGTGGGTGCTTTTTCGTACGCTACCGGTGGCGTCGCCATCGAGTGGGCGGCAAAAGCTCGATCCACCAGCTCAACGAGCGCCTCGTGTTCGACGTTACCGGCGGCGGCGACGACGATGTTATGCGTCGCGTAGCCCTGCTGGTGAAAGGCGATGGTCCGCTCGCGGTCGAAGCTGCTGACCGTGGCTGGCGTCCCCTCAATGGGGCGGCCCAGCGAGTGGTTTGGGAAGAAGGCGGCGTTGAAGAGTTCGGCGAGAAGCTCTTCGGGCGTGTCTTCGACCATCTTGATCTCTTCGAGGATGACGCGCTGTTCGACCGCTAGATCGTCTGGGTCGAAGCGTGGTCGCGCAACGATGTCGGCCAGTAGATCCAACGCCTGACCGATGGCCGCGTCGACGACCTTCATCGAAAAGCCCGTGAGTTCGTGCGTCGTGTAAGCGTCTAGGTGGCCGCCCAAGCGATCCGATTCGATGGCGATGTCGAGCGCTGTCCGGCGTTCGGTTCCCTTGAAGACCGCGTGCTCGATGAAGTGGCAGATGCCGTTCAGTTCCGCTGGTTCATGGCGCGAACCGCGTCGAATCCAGACTCCGATGGTGGCCGAACGCAAGCCCGGCATGCGTTCGGTCAACACGGTGACGCCGTTGGGAAGGCAGGTCTTGCGAACTTGTTCCAACATCTCGCGGTGCGTAGAGCCGGTCAGCCACCGGCTTTGGCGATAAAGAAGATCATCGTAACACGGGCGCGGAAAGACGGGCAAATTCATCGGATCGGGGCAGAGGCTCGGCAAGCCTTTCAAAGAGGCGGTGTGGCAAGTCCGTCGCCGCTTCCGGGCTCGTTTAACTGGGCCAGTTGGTTGCGGCGGATGCGCTTCGCAAGCTCCTTCACTTCATGTTATGCTCGACGCCAAGAGCGGAACATTCGAAGGCGTCCAAATTTCAGCATGACTCAAGCGTGTGAGCGGAGACGGATTGGTGACCGGCCCGCTATGCGTGCAACACAAAAAAGGTTCTTTCTCTTGAAATAGCTGATCGGGGCGGAGTGCAATATGCTGCGAAGATTCAGCGGGGTGCGGCGCGTCGTGATCACAGGCGTTGGGTGCGTAACGCCCATCGGCATCGGGCGCGAGGCTTTTTGGCGCGCGCTGTTGGCTGGGGAGAGCGGCGTGCGGCGCATCGAAAGCTTCGATGTCTCCTCGTCTCCGGTGAAGATCGCTGCCGAAGTGCGCGACTTCGATTGGGAGCGGGAGCTTGCGCCGCGCGACCGACGGCACGTAGCGCGCACCGTGCCGCTCGCGCTGGCCGCAGCGCGCGAGGCGTTGGCCGACGCGCGTCTTCAGCCGAACGATCTCGGTTTGGAAGAGCGTCGCGCTTTCGGCGTCGTTTTAGGAACGGGCGGCGGCGGTTTAGCCTTCACCGAGCAGCAATACGAATACTGGTACGTCGGGCCGCGACACAAGGCGAGCGTTTACACCATCCCCTCTTCGACGCACGGCGGATTGTCGAGCGAGCTTTCGATGGCCTTTAACTTGCGCGGACTCTCGCACGTCATCTCAACCGGTTGCACGAGTTCGACCGATGCAATCGCCTATGCGGCCGAACATATCGCTCTTGGGCGACAGAGTGTCGTGCTCACTGGCGGCGTGGATGCGCCGATTGCGCCCGGAATCTTGGCTGCCTTCAACTTGATGACCGTATTGACTAGTGACTGGAACGATGAGCCGCAGCGCGCCTCGCGCCCGTTCTCGCGTGACCGATCCGGCATGGTCTTAGGCGAAGGGGCGTGGATCCTCGTCCTCGAAGAGCGCGAGCGCGCGCTCGCCCGTGGGGCCACCATCTACGCTGAGATCACAGGCTATGGCGCGACCTGCGACGCTTATCATCGCGTGCGGTTGGATGACACGGGCGAGGAACCAGCGCGCGCCATCCGCCTTGCGCTCGAAGATGCCGGGCGGCGTCCGGAAGAGGTCGATTACGTTAACCTGCACGGCACTTCGACTGTGCTCAACGACCGCACGGAGACGCGCGCGCTCAAGATTGCGCTCGGCGATCATGCGCGGCGGACGCCGATGTCGGCCACCAAATCTCAGATCGGCCATCCGCAGGGAGCTTCGGGGGCCGCTGGTGTCGTCGCCGCGCTCTGTGCCATGCATAGGGGGCGCATTCCGCCGACCATCAATTTGGACGAACCGGACCCGGAGTGTGACCTCGACTACGTGCCACACGTCGCGCGCGAGGCGGTGGTGCGCGTTGCCGTTTGCAACTGCATCGGCTTTGGCTCGAAAAACAGCGCGCTCGTCATCGAGAGGGTGTAAGGAGCCGCGCCGCGGCGCTCGCCGTTTGCATTGGACGGGGGCCGACCTGTTTGTTGGGAAAGGCACAGAGGGATGTTCAACCGCTTCCGCCAGCGCAGCTACGAACCAGAACATCTGGACGTAGGCGACTACACGCCCGAAGAGTATCAAGGATGTTTGCGCGAATTGCAACGCGTCAACCGGTTCTTGGGCGATGAACGCGCGCTTCGCGCTGCTTTGTTTGACGAGATGGCGCGTCTCTCACAACGGTCCATCTCCGTGCTCGATGTCGGGGCCGGTTCGGGCCACCTTTTGCGCGTCATCGTGCGATGGGGGCGTGCGCATGGCAAAAGGGTCCGCGCCGTCGGCGTGGAATTGAACGCGCGCGCGGCACGCGCCATCGCGGATGAGTCGCGCTGCTTTGAAGAGATCGCCGCTGTGCGCGCCGACGCGCGCTCGCTGCCATTCGGCGACGGCGCTTTCGATTACGCCATCAGTTCGCTCTTTCTTCACCACTTCTGCGAGGCTGAGATCATCCACTTGTTAAACGAGATGGCGCGCGTCGCGCGATGCGTCGTCGCCATCGATCTACAGCGTCACTGGCTCGCTTACTACGCCTACGTTACCATCGGGCCTTTTTTCTTGCACAATCGTTTGGTGCGCGAAGATGGCGCGCTTTCGATTCGCCGCGGTTTTCGCCGCGATGAACTGCTCTCCCTAGCTCGCGCGTCGCAGCTAGAGCAAGTCGCGGTGCGCGCCCGATTTCCGTTTCGCCTCGTGTTGCGAGCCTCCAAGGAGAACGCAAAATGAATTGCGGCGACAGGATCATCATCGTCGGCGGCGGACCGGCAGGAGCGAGTCTGGCGATCCGTCTGGCGCGACTCGGTTTCAAGGTCGATCTTTTTGAAGAGCGCCGTTTCCCGCGCCACAAACTCTGCGGCGAATTCATCTCGCCCGAATGCGTGCGCCACTTCGCGCAGCTCGGCCTCCTCGATCGAATAGAGGGGGCTGGCGGGGCGCGCCTTCGGCGAACCGTTTTCTATTCGTCGCGCGGGCGGAGCTTCGTCGTTCCGAGCGCGTGGTTCGGCGGGCACGCTTGGGGATTGAGTCGCGCTCGCCTGGACGATCTGCTGCTCGATCAAGCGCGCCGCGCTGGAGCTGAGATCCACGCCGAGACGCGCGTCACCGGCTTGATCGAAGAAGATGGGCGAATCGTCGGCGTCATCGCGCGCAACGCCGTCGGCACACAGCAATTGTCTGCCGAACTGATCGTCGATGCCACGGGACGGCGTCGCGCGCTCGCGCGCAAGTTCGAAAGATCCCGAACCAACGCTAGCAGACGCGCGCCTTCGCTCGTCGCGTTCAAAACACACTTGCGTGGAGCGCGTCCATCGAATGAAACCTGCGAGATCTACCTTTACCGCTGCGGTTACGGCGGACTCAGTCCCGTCGAAGACGGATTGTGCAACCTCTGTTTCATCGTCGCGGCCCACGAGGTGCGCGCTCACGGTGGAGACGCGGACGCACTACTGCGTCGAATCGTCTGCACCAACGCCCGCGCCGCCAAGACGCTGCGCGACGCGCGGGCGGTGCTTCCGTGGTCGAGCGCATCCATCGAGCGGTTCGGACGGATGAAGCTCGCGCCAGCGCCCAACCTGCTCGCTGTTGGCGATGCGGCATCTTTCATCGATCCTTTCACGGGAAGCGGCTTACTGCTTGCGCTCGAAAGCGGCGAAACGTTGGCACATGCCATCGAAACTAACTGGCGCAGCGCAGGTGCGTGGGATGAACTCAAAGGCGATTACGCGCGCCGCTACGAAGCGCGCTTTGGTCGGAGGCTACATTGGTGCGCTGCCTTCAGACGTTTCGCTTTCGCTCCGCAACGCGCGATTGAAGCAGGGGCCATGCTTTTGGCGGCAAGCGAGCGCGCGCTCCGCCATGTAGCGCAGGCGACGCGCGCCCGTCGAGCGCGCTAGCTGGCGGCACGCGCCATATGTTCGCGCGTTCAACAAAAGTCTTGCAGCGAAGAACTTTTTCGGGTAAAAGATGCGTGTCGCTCGTCTGGCATGCAATCTTTGACAACCGAGACGTCCGTAATTTCATGGGGAGCTAACGGCGCTGCGGCCAACCGACCGGATGAAAAGCGCGCGCCCGTTGTCGAAGCTTTTCCCACCCAAAACTTTGAAGGGGAGATCTCATTTTATGAACGCGGACCTTGTTCGTTGCTGCAAGCTCTTGCGCAAAGGGCTTCTCTTGGCTTTCTGCTTTTTGGCGTTGGTCGTTGCCGCGAACGCTCAAGCGCAATCGAACGCGGCGGATTTGGGCGGCTTCATCCGCGATCCGCAAGGGGCGCTTGTCGCCGGGGCGACCGTCACGGCACGCAACCCAGCCATCAATCTGGTTCGCTCAACGACGAGCAATTCCGAGGGCTACTACCAGTTGCTCAACCTTCCGCCCGGCGAGTACGAAGTGACCGTTGAGGCGCCGAACTTCAAGCGCGCCGTGCTCACAAACGTTCGCTTGACGGTGGGCCAACGCGCCGACCTCGACGTGACGCTCGAGGTCGGGCAGATCGGCGAGACGGTGACGGTCTCGAGCGTGGCCACCGAATTGATCGAAACGTCGCGCACGGCGGTGGCCAACACCATCGAACAGCAGCGCATCGATAACCTGCCGATCAACGAGCGAAGCTATCTCAACTTCGCGCTGACGCTCTCAAACGTCACGCGCGACAACACGCGCCCGATCGGTCCGGCGCCCACTTCAGGTCTGAACATCGGCGGGCAACGCGGGCGATCCAATCTCGTCCAAGTCGATGGCGCGGACAATACGGATAATTCGATCAACGCTGCGCGTTCCACCGTCAGTCAGGAGGCGGTGCAAGAGTTTCAAGTCGTGACCAACTCCTTCATGCCGGAATTCGGGCGCTCGGCTGGCGGCGTGATCAACGTCGTCACCAAGTCCGGGACCAACGAGCTGCGCGGCAACCTGTTCGGTTTCATCCGCCACAAATCAATTCAGGCGCGCAATCCTTTTGCGCCCATCATCGACAACGATCCGAACAAAAAGCCGCCTTTCACCCGCGCGCAGTACGGCGCGACGCTCGGCGGTCCGCTCGCCAAAGACCGGACGTTCTTCTTCTTCTCCTTCGAGCAACGAAGGCGGCAAGAGTCCGGCTTCTTCACGAGCGACGTCGCGCAAGGGTTGACCTCGAGCGTGACCATTGGCGCACCTTTTCTGCCTTTCACGCAGACTTTTAACTTCCTGACCTCAGCGCAAGCCGCTTACGTGCAAGGGTTGTTGCAAGCGGCGCAGGCGGCTGCCGCTGGCGGCAACGCGGCTTTAAGCGCGCAGCTTGCGCAGGCTGCCATCCAGTATGCGGCGCTCGCTTCGAGCGGCGGCAACACGGCGCTGACCGGCAACAACCCGTTGCGCAGCCCCGGCGGCGCGATTCCAGCCGGACAGGTAGTCGGACCGCGTTTCTTCCTATCGGGCGCGCCTGTTCCTGCGGGCACGCTCAACGCACAAGGGCAGCCGATCGCTTTTCGCCCGCTGTTGTTGTTGCAGCGCATCTTCCCGATCTCGGAAGCGACGACCTTCTCCTCTTTCAGGCTGGACCACCGGATCACGTCGAACAACATTCTGACGCTGCGCTTCGGCTACAATCCGAGCGACATCACGGGCATTCAGGTCGAATCACAGAACCAAGCGCTCGGTCAGAACGATTTTTCGCGCACCGGCATCCAGCAAATACGCGACTCGACCTTTGTCGCCACGCTCGCTTCCACGCTCTCGAGCCGCGTCGTCAACGAAGCGCGTTTTCAGTTCGCGCAGCGGCGTGCCGTCTTCCGTTCGCAAAACGGCGATGCCGTGGCATTCAACATCACGGGCACAGCATTCATCGGGCGCGAGCTTTTCTCGCCCGTTGTGCGCACGGAGAACCGCTACCAGTACACGGACAATTTGAACGTCGTCGCCGGCACGCACACGTTGAAGTTCGGCGCCGACATCAACTTCATTCGCATCCCGGAAGCGATCTTCGAGCTGAACTTCGCCGGGTTGTTCAATTTCGGCGGGTTGCCGGCGACCACGCTCGCCGCCTTCCCGACGGTTGGCAACCTCGCGCCGCCGGACTTTACGCCCGTGCAGCAGTATGGCTTGGGGTTTCCGAACAATTTCATTCAGGGCTTCGGCGACCCGGTCAGCCGCTTGTCGAATAAACCGCTTGCCTTCTTCGGGCAGGATTCGTGGAAGATCGGGCGGCGCGTGACGCTCAACTACGGCGTGCGCTACGATGTGGAGTTGACCGAGCAGATCGAACCCGTCGGCTTTACGGATCCGCTCACCGGCATCCGGCTCTCCGCCGATGACGTGCGCGCGGCGCAGGCGGCGCTCGGCGTGCGACAGGGCATCCCGCGCGACAAAAACAATATCGCGCCGCGCCTCGGCATCGCGTGGGACGTCGAAGGCAATGGCGCGACGGTGCTCCGCGCGGCGATCGGCCTCTTCTACGATAAACCGCTGCAGGCCATCGCCTTCAACTCCGACATCGCCGATGCGGCGCAGCAGCAGCAACTGGTGCTCTTGCCGGGCAGTCCCGCGCCGACCGCGTTGCTAAACGCGACGCAAGTCTTTCAAGGCACGGTCTGCGCGCAAGCCAGCCCATCGCCCATCTGTCCACCGGGATTGCAGACGCCGGGCGTTGCGCGCACGGCGCAGTATCAGTTCGGTCGGCAGCGCTTCAACGATCAAACCTTCACTGGTTTTGGGCCGGTTTTGCCGTTCACTTTGCCGATCGCGGCGGATTTTGAATACGCCTACGCGACGCAAGCCAATCTGGCGCTTGAGCGTCGTTTGAGCGACAACATGGCCCTATCCGTGAGCTATCTGTTCGTCGGCACACGCCACTTGCCACGGCCTTTGGACGTCAACGCGCCGTTCGTCGATCTGCAGATCGAAAACTTCCGCCGTTACGCCAATCGTTTGCCGACCAACACGACGGAAGTGGCGTTGGCGACCGCCGGCCTCTTCCCAACGACGGCGCCCGGTTCGACCTTCGCCAACCCTCTGACGGGCGAGACCTTCGTCGTCATCTTGCCCGGGATCATCGTGCAGGGACCGCGCGGGCGCGTCATTTCGCCGGCGATCGCGAACTTCTTCCGTCCAAGTGGGCCGAACTACTTTCTCGCCGCCGCCGTTTCTGGTGGCGCGATCACCAAAGCGGTGCTCGATTCTCAGCTCGCCGGCACGCTGCGCTCGCCCGGCGTGCTCGCGCCTTACGGTTCGGTCAACGCGCAAGTTTCCAACGGCAACTCCAACTACAACGGCATGAACGTTGAGCTTCGTCGCCGCTTTGCGAACAACTTCCAGTTCCTCGCTTCCTACACTTGGTCGCACACGATCGATGATTCGAGCGACTTGCAGACCCTGCTTTTACCGCAAGACAACCGGAATCTGCGCGCTGAGCGGTCCGATTCGCTCTTCGATCAACGGCACCGCTTCGTCTTCAGCGGCGTTCTCACCTCGCCGCCTGCATGGCGCAACGGCACGGGCGCACAGCGGTTCTTCGCCGACTTCATCATCGCGCCGATCATCGAGATCTCTTCGGGCCGACCGTTCAACATTTTGACCGGCTTCGACACGAACAACGATCAATCGAATCAAACGGACCGGCCTAATGTCCTGCCCGATGGAAGGCTTGTCGTGCCGCCGCCGTTTTCGACGGGAAGTTTGGGACGCAACCGCGGCATCACCCACTCTTACGCTTCGGTCGATCTAAGAGTGACGCGCGCCATACGCTTCGGCGAGCGCGTTCGTTTGGACATCATCGCCGAAGGCTTCAACCTCTTCAACCGTTTCAATGAAGCGGCTGCGTCGCCCTTCTTCCAAGACGTCAACGCTTTCGGTCAGCGCGGTCCCGGTGGGCGCTACTACAGCCGCCCGACAGCCGCTTACGACCCGAGACAGTTTCAGTTCGGCTTGAAGCTGAACTTCTGATTCGTCGCCAACCGGACGGAGACGAAAGGGGCGATCGGGTTTGGGGTGCCCGGTCGCCTCTTCAATATCAAGCGGGAGCCAACGGAACCGAAGCGCTCAAAGTTGGCCGTATGCCGATCGCGAATCTAAGCCACAGCGAACTTCGCTCCTCGACACCGCATCGCAAGTGCTAGCATTTCGTCGTCGAGGATGAACCGAGATCTAATGCGCTTTGATGTAAAGCGCCAGAGAGAAGGGAGGACGGCGGCACTCCTCGCGCAGCCTTCATGGCCGGGGTCAGCAAGTGCCGCCGTGATCTGATAGATGAGAAGAGCGTTATTGGTGCTGATGATCGTGATCGCTTTCGTCTCCGGCGTTCGCGCGCAATCCGGCAACGTGCGCCCGCGCCGCGTGAATCCGCCGAGCGACTCGACGAAGGCGCGGACCGCCTCCAACGCCGATGCGCCGCGACTTGATACTTCGCGCGCCTACGCGCTTTTGCAGCAGAAACAATACGAGGCGGCGCTTGCCGAAGCGAGAAAAATCGCGCTGGCCGAACCGCAAAACGCCGAGGCATGGAAGATCGTCGGTTTCGCCGAACTGAATCTGAGGCGTTTCAAAGAGGCGGCTGAATCGCTGCAACGCGCTTATGAACTACAACGCGCCGCCGGCGAAGAAGACGCCAACACGCGCGATGCGCTGGCCCAAGCGCTGGTCCGGTCCGATCAGTTCGACAAAGCCCTGCCCTTGCTCGTCGCTGCAACGACGCGCCCCGGAGCCAAGCCGGACGCCGGATTGCTCTACTACCGAGGATTAGCCGAATTCCGCACAGGGCGAACCGAGGAGGCGCGCCGTTCGTTTCAAGAGGTAGTCAAAATCGAGCCGCGCAACAGCGCCGCGCTCTTCTACCTCGGGCGCATCGCCTACGAACGCGGCGAACTCGACGGCGCGATCGTCATGCTCAATCGCGCAACGCAAAGCGACCCGCGGCTCGCCGAAGCGTGGACCTTGTTGACCATCGCCTATCTTCGCCGCGCGTCCGGCAGCGCGGATCAAACGCAAGCCCGGGCCGATTATGCCAACGCCGTGCGGACGGGCGAATCGCTTTACAACTTGAAGTCCGATGTGCCATCGGCGCTGCTCTACGGCCAAGCTTTGGTCTATGCCGGACAATACGCGCGCGCCGCGTCCGTGCTTGAACGCGCCACCGCGGCCAACTCACAAGCGGACGGAACGGCGTTCTATCTTCTCGGCGTCGCGCAGTCACGGCTGAAGAACTTTCCACGCGCAATCGTTGCGCTGGAAAGGGCCGCGACTTTGCTCGCCAACGATGCGGGCGTCTATCGCGAACTCGGCTACGCCTACGAAGCCACCAAGCAATATGCCAAAGCGCTCGCTGCCTACGAGCGCGGACTGAGCCTTGCGCCCAACGATGCCGATTTGAAGGAGTCGGTCGAGCGCGTGCGCCCATTCGCCAAATAGCTGCGCCGCCCGTGACTGGATGCACGACGGGCGAGATCGCCGCAGTGGCACGCCGAGCGGCCCTTTTGGGCGCTTGAATCCGGGGCGGAGAAGGAGTAGCATGCGCTTTATGACGTGGATGAAAAGTCATCGCATGGATGAAACGAAAGTGAAATCGCTGAACGGAACGGTTGCGTTTTTGATCGTGTTGCTCGTCCTCGCCGTACAGGACGCAATGGCGGCTCCGTGGCAAGGGATTGAGCCTCTTCGATCAAGACGCGCTGATGTGGAGCGGATTTTAGGCAAGCCGCTCGGAGCGGCATCCGACGCGGCCACTGAACTTCGCTTTCGCATCGTCGGCGGGAGGGTGACGGTGACGTTCGTCACGCCTAGGTTCATCGAGACGAAAAGGCTCGATCCGAACTTGGCCGGCACGGTTTTGCAAGTGGTCGTCGATTACGACAACGCCGCTGACACGCCGCAATCGCTCGGCATTCAGAACGATGCGAACTTCGCGCGCGAAGAGCGCGGTCCGATCGCCATCTACCGGAATCAGAGAGAGGGCATCGTCTATAGCTTTCTGAACGGGCGTTTGCGCCGCGCGTATTATAGCCCGTCGGCTGAACAGTTGAGCCGCGCGCAGCGTCGCTGAAGGCGAGCAGGATCTTTCGCGGAGCGGAGGGAAGAGGTGGTCTTATCCAGCATCATCGACGCAGCTATTGACGGCAAGCTCGAAGATTTGGCGTCCTTCGTTAAGGAGTGGCGAAAGGAACTGCGTATCGGCGTCAAGCTTCTGCTTTCGCTTGCGGCTGAGAAAAACGCGAAGCAAGTGGAGACGGCGGTCAAGCAGAGTGTGCGTGCGGGGCGTGCTCCGGGTGCTTGGCCATCTAAGGAGTGGGATCAAGCGATCGTGCGACGCTTCGCGCCCGTTTGGCGGTCGCACGAGGAAGCGCGCCAGTGGAGCAAGGAGGTCTTGCAAGACCGCGTGACTTTTGCCGCCGATGGCAGCCAAGCCGTGATCGAAGATCTTTGGCCCTGCGTCGCCTTTGTGCAAGTTGCGACGTTTGAGAACCCGCACCGCGAAAATGGCGGCTACCGCAAGAGCGTGGTCAACGATTTGATCACGTTGTTCGGCCCCGATGATTACGACCCGCAAGCGGAGAACGATGTCAAGTTCCGACGTTTTCAACTTGAAGTGGAGAGCCTCGCCCGCTTCGTCGAAGAGCGACGCGGCTGGCGAGAACGCAAAGAGCGCATGCCGCTCGGATTTTTCGACGGCTCGTTGCTCGTCTCGCTCTCGCCGCCGCACACGCTGCCGCAGGCGAACCGCTGGCAGCAACGTTACGCCGAAGAGATCCAAAAGCTGGTGCGCGTCTCGCATGAGGCGCACGTGCCGGTCATCGGCTACATAGATCAGAGCCTAGCACGCGACGTCGTTCGTTTGCTGAATACTTTGGAGGGGGGCGAGCGTTTCTCCAAGCTTTTGGATGTACACTTATTCAACCCGGAATTTTTGAAGGAGGCGCGCGTGCCATCTGAAGGTGGACGGCGCCTTTCGGACGAGTCGGTGGATCGCCTCGCGCTCAACGGTTGGGGCGACCGGACGATCTTCTTCTATTGCCTGCGCGAAGGTCCGGATACCCCGCGCGCAGAGCGGCGCGATGATTGGAACCCACCTATCGGTTTCGCTTATATTCGTACCAACGGCGTCGGCGGTCCAGCTAGGTTGGACATCCCTTCTTGGGTCTACGAAGAAGGGCTTTTAGATGAAGTGGTCGATGTCGTGCGTGCCGAGTGCGTTGTGGGAAACGGCTATCCTTACCCGATCGAGGCCGCCGATGCGGCTTCGGTCATTCGATCAGCGGATCGTCATCTGCTCGCCGAAAGAGTGCTCCAGCAGGCACAAAAGAGAAGTATACCGCTCGGGCTTTCGCGCAAGATGCTGAGCAAGGAACGAAGACGTTGACTGAGCCGTTGACCAAAGACGAAGACCGAGCAACGCTCGTATGCCGTTCGTGCGGTACCGTGCAGCGGCGCGCGACGGCTCGTTTTTGCGCCTCGTGCGGTGGCCGACTCGAAAGCGACTACGCTCCCTTGAGCGCGCTTCGCGCTTCGTACCGTTTCGCCATCGTTCGACATCCCGAAGAGCGCGCGAACGCGCGCGATGAATCGTTGCGCGCCGTTGATCTTCGCGCTTCTACGGCGCTCGCTTTCATGATCTATTCGCTCGTGCCCTACGTTGGCGTCATCTTCAGTCCGGGCGCTTTGTTGTTCGGTCTGCTGGGGGTATGGCGACATGGGGCGCGCCGCCGCGCATCGGTCGTGGCGTTGGTCGGCGGATCTTTAATCCTCCTCTTTCAACTCTTTTTGTGGTGGATCCTCTACAAGATCCCGGAGTGGTCGCGATGAGAACAAGGCGCCAAAAAGTAGCACGCATCGTCCATTCTAACTCTCATATCGATTACGTCGGGCGCGTTCTGGATCGTTTCGAGGTGAACGAGCCGCCTTCGCTAGCCGATTACGGTTTTGGGCAGTTCGTCAACATTCCGATCGAGGGACAAGAGATCGTCGGCGTGATCTATAATTCTTTGCTCCTTAATCCGGAGTACGGCAACCACGGGCCGCGCCTTTCGCCGTCGCCTGATCTCGCCGTTTTCAGTCCGGACTTTCTGGCCGAACAAGGCGTGCTCATCGGCATTCTCGCGCTCGGTTGGCATTCCGATGGTAAAGTGCATCACGGCATCCCGTCGTATACGATTCCCGTCGGCGCAGAGGTCTATCGCATGGAAGACGACGAATGGCGGCATTTCCATTGCGACGAGCGGGGGCGGGTTCGCTTACATTACTTCGTGCACATAGTAGCTCACGCACGTGATTTCGCTTTGCCTTTGATCGATCGAATCCTTGGTCGACTCGAGCCGTTGTGCTCCGAAGAGGAACGCAAACGACTCTGCGTCCTCAAGAAGTCGCTTTCGTGGGGGCAACTCTTCAGTCGAACGCGGTTCTAAACGCCCAGCGGGGCGACTTCTTCGTGTTGCGAGGCGCTGCCGTTGAGCAATAAAATCGTCCCGAAAGGACTTCCGCTCATCGGAGGAGTGGCCATGAACAGGGTCTTCGTGACGCTCTCTCTCGCCATCTTTTCGTGCGTTCTCGCGTCGGCTCAGGTGCGTCCGCGCGTCGCCGAAGAGAAGACGTCCGCTGTGCCGCCCGCGCCGCCAAGCTTCAAGGCGAAATACGAGGGCGGCGTCCTCGGTTACAACCGCAAGCTCGACGGCATGTTGCAGTTCGACGATGCGAACGGCCGTTTGGTCTTCCGCGACAAGCAAGGCAAAGAGGTCTTCAGCTTGCCTTATCGTGCGATTATTGCTGCTTTCGCCGACACGCGCTCGCGCCGTCCGACAGCAGCTACGGTGATCGGCAGCATCCCCGCTCCATATGGCGCCAACATTCCGGCGTGGTTTGTCAGAAAGAAGTACCGCTATTTGACCTTGCAGTTTAGCGATCCGGACACCAACGTGTCGGGCGTGACGAGTTTCAAGATCGATGATAAACAGCTTCTCGCCTCGGCGCTCAATACGTTGGCCGCAAAAGCTGGTCTTGAACAGCGCGGCGAAGCTTTTGTGCGCAAACGCGACCGACAGATGTAGGAGCGGAAAGTTTTGCGCGCAACCAGCGTAGGTCGGGCGAATAAAGAGTGTACGCTAGGAGTCGTCGGCGACCTGCAGCGCTTAGCTTGAGTTCGAGTGGACGGGAAGTAAAGGCCCGGGTGCACACGACGAATCGTCTGCGACGCTGCGCGCGAACGTCGTGCCTTGCCTGAGTGCACACGACGAATTGTCTGTGACCCGC
>NZ_PSLQ01000049.1:0-28045 GCF_040289685.1 Pyrinomonas sp. | reverse complement strand
TTAATTCGACCGTCTCATTCGACCCAATCGGCGATGAAGATGTTGGTTTCGCCGCGCACGCGCGCGTTGCGATTCGAGGCGAATACCAGCTTCTTCCCATCGGGCGAGAACATAGGGAAGCCATCGAACGTCTCGTTGTAAGTGATACGCTCCAACCCCGTGCCGTCGACGTTGATCACGTAAAGGTCGAAATCGCGTCCGCGCGGATTGTGGGCGTTCGAAGAGAAGATGATGCGCTCGCCGTCCGGAAAAAAGAACGGGGCGAAACTCGCTGCGCCCAAATTAGTCACTTGACGCTTGTTCGAACCGTCGGCGTTCATCACCCATATCTCGAAGACGTTCGGCTCGATGACGTTCTCCGCGAGACGTTTCTTGTACCGTTCGATCTGTTCCGGCGTCTTCGGATGATAAGCGCGATAGACGATCCGTTTGCCGTCAGCGGAAAAGAACGCGCCACCATCGTAACCCAATTCCGCGGTCAGCCGCCGTACGTTCGAACCGTCGGCATTCATCACGTAAATGTCCAAATCGCCATCGCGCATGGAAGTGAAGACGATCTTCTTCCCATCGGGCGAGATGGTCGCTTCGGCATCGTAGCCGGGGCTGGTCGTCAACCGTTTCAGGTCGGAGCCATCGGCGCGCGCTGTGAAGATGTCGTAAGAAGGGTAGATGGGCCACACGTAGCCGCGCGAATAGTCCGGCGACGGCGGACACTCCGGCCCAGCCAGATGAGTTGAAGAATAAAGGATGCGATCTTCGTTGGGGAAGAAATACGCGCACGTCGTGCGCCCCCTTCCGGTCGAGACCATGCGCACTTGCGTCCCATCGACGCGCATGGTGTAGATCTGATCGCAGGCGCGCCCGTCGCGTTTGGATTGGAAAATCAAACGCTTTCCGTCGGCGGAGAAGTAGGCCTCGGCATTTTCGCCGCCGAAAGTCAGCTGCCGGACGTTGCGCAAATGGCGCTCCAAACGCGTCAGATCGCTCTGGTTCACGCTCGACGGCGCGCGAGTCAAGGGCTGCGCGTTCGTTTCGTTGCGCGCGCGCGCCGCGCTTGGATCACCAACGCCATTTGATAGCAAGAAAAGGCCAAAGGCTAGCGCGATGCACAAAAGGTTTCTCATGTTTCGAACTCTGCATCCTTGACGGACTTTGCCCCAACCAACGCAGCGCGCAAAAGGCGCCTCATCAGGATCTCGCGTACTTTGCGCCCGCTGCTCGTCGCGTTCGTCCGACGTGGCGCACAAAAAGCTCTCAAGACCTCGCTCGAAGACGCGCACGAAGCGAACCGTTTGTCCACGCCCTTGAGCGCCCGGAAGTTCCTCTCGACGCCCGAAGAGGCGCCGACCGAGCAGCTCGCTCTTTCGAGAGATCGTTTATCATCCGTTCCGGCGTTCGAACTCGCGCATGAACTGGACCAGTGCTTCAACGCCGTCGCGTGGGAAAGCGTTGTAAATCGAGGCTCGAATGCCGCCGACCGAGCGATGCCCTTTCAACCCATCGAGTCCTTGCGCCGTCGCTTCTTGCACGAACCTTTTCTCAAGCTCTTCCGAGGGCAGGCGGAACGTGACGTTCATCTTGGAACGCGCTTCAGGCCGCGCGTGACCGCGATAAAAATCGCTCGCATCGATCACGTCGTAGATCATCCGGGCCTTCTCCTCGTTTTCGCGCGCCATCGCCGATAGCCCGCCCTTCTCTTTCAACCACCGACAGACAAGCGAAATGATGTATATGCCGAAGGTGTTAGGCGTATTGTAGAGCGAGCGGTTCTCGACGTGCGTGCGGTAATCGAGCATGGTATGAAGTCCATCAGGGATGCGCTCCAGCATATCCTGCCGGATGATGACAAGCGTCACGCCCGCCGGACCGATGTTCTTCTGCGCGCCGGCGTAGATGAGCCCATATTTTTCCACCGCGATGGGGCGCGACATGATGTCGGATGAGGCATCGGCGACGATGGGCACGCCGCCCGTCTCAGGTTCCTCCGGCCACTGCACGCCCTGAATCGTTTCGTTGGTCGTGATGTGAACGTAAGCGGCGTTCGGATCCAATCTGATCTCGTGCGGCTCAGGGATGCGGTCGAAGTTGGAGTCTTCGGTGGTTGCGGCGACGTTGACGCGCCCTTCGCGCTTGGCCTCTTTGATCGCCTTTTTGCCCCAACTGCCGGTCAAGATGTAATCGGCGCTTCCCGTCTTGGGCAGCAGATTCATCGGAACCATCGAAAACTGCAAGCTCGCTCCGCCCTGCAGGAAGAGCACGTGGTAATGCTCCGGCAAATTCAACAGTTCGCGCACGCCCTGCTCGGCCCGCTGGATGATCTCGTCGAAAGTTTTCGAGCGGTGACTGATCTCCAGCACCGACATCCCAACGCCGGGCAGGGCCAGAAGGTGGCGCTGCGCCTCTTCTAAAACCGGCACGGGCAGCACAGCCGGTCCGGCACTGAAATTGTAGATGCGTTCGGTTCGATCGCTCATCTCGTGTTCTCCTCGGAAGTTCGATGATCTCGTCTGGCGTAATGCCCCTTCAACGCGCGGGCAATCGCGCGCGCAATCGTGGCGCGCGGAAGCAATCTTTCGGACTGGACCAAAAGATAGTTACCCCAACCGGAGATGACGCTGCTTTGCCGCCGCTCCAACGCGGCAAGAGCCGTTCGCACGACATCGGACGGCTTCTGCATGGCGCGAAACGGGGCGCGGCTTTCGACACCGGCGGCGGCGAAGAAGTTCGTCTCGGTCGGGCCCGGACAAAGCGCCATGACGTTTATGCCATGGGAACGGTTCTCTGCCCACAACGCTTCGCTGAACGATAGGACGAAAGCTTTGGTCGCCGAATAGACGCTCATGTAGGGCACGGGTTGAAACGCGGCAGTGGAAGCGACGTTGATGATCTCGCCGCGTCCGCGCGCGCGCATCGGTTTGAGATACAGGTGGGTGAGCGCAACGAGCGACCTGACGTTGAGGTCGATCATGCGCAGTTGGCGATCGAGTTCGAGTTCGACGAAATCGCCCATCGCTCCGAACGCGGCGTTGTTGATCAGGGTTTCGACGCGCACGCCGCGCCGTTCGGTTTCGGCGAACAAACGCGCGGGGGCGTCGGCTTGTGCCAGATCGAGCGCGACGTATTGCGCTTCGATGCGGTGGCGCGCGCTCAGTTCGGCGCACAGCTGTGCAAGCTTCGCTTCGCTGCGCGCCACCAGAACCAGATTGGCGCCTCGGGCGGCGAGTTGTCGGGCGAACTCTTCACCGATGCCGCTCGATGCTCCCGTGATAAGCGCGGCGTTCATGTTCGTCGGTCAGCCTTCCTCGCAGCCGTCGTTTTCGTCCTTCGGCGCGCCGTCACAGTTTCAACAAACTGAGTTCGATGATGTCGGGATTTTCAGCGCGCAACCTTGTGAGCATCTCCGCTGGGGGCGCGCTTTCGAGATTGATGCGCGCCACGGCCGCTTCGGCCCCCGCAAAGACGATGTTCTCCATCTCCTGAACGTTGATTTCGGCGGCGCGGATCGCTCCGAGCACGTGGGCCAAAACACCGGGTCGGTCGCGATGACGCACGATGAGCGTGTGAGTGGCTGGCGTCCGTTCGGCCAAGTTGACGACGTTCGGCACCTTGCCCGTCTCTTTGAACGTCTCGATGATGCGCACCGTTTCGGCGGCGATGGCCTCTTGCGCTTGATCGGTCGAAGCGCCGATGTGGTGTGTGCCGTAAAGGTTCGGCTCGCGCGCGATCTCGGCGGCGAACTCGCCCGTGGCGGCCGACGGCTCTTCCGCGTAAACGTCCAATCCGGCGCGAATCCCCTTCTCGCGCATGGCGCGCAGCAGCGCTTGCTGGTCCACCACTTCGCCGCGCGAAGTATTGATGAAGTAAGCGCCTTGCCGCATTGCGGCGAAAAAGTCCGCGCCGATGAGGCCGCGCGTTTCGGGCGTGAGGGCGACGTGAACGCTGACGATGTCAGCGTCGCGCGCCACCTCGAGCGGCGCGGCGCGGCGCTCGATGCCGAGTTCCGCGGCTTTATCCGGGGTCAAACTGCGGCTCCACGCGATGACCTTCAAGCCGAAGGCGTGCGCGCGGGCGATCATTTCGCGTCCGATTTGTCCGACGCCGATCAGACCGAGCGTACGACCGTAAAGACCACGCGCTTTAGAAAACTCTTTCTTGTTCCAGCGCCCCTGACGCAGTTCGATGACGTTGTCGGGGATCCGTCGGTCCAGCGCGAGGATCAAACCGAAGGCGAGTTCGGCGACGGCGATTGAGTTCTTGCCCGGGCAGTTCGAAACGTAGATGCCGCGACGCGACGCGGCGGCCACATCGATCGTGTTGTAACCGGCACCGGCCCGTACCACCAGTTTGATCGGACCAGCATCGAGCATTGGTTCGGTGACCCGCGTCGAACGGACGACGAGCACATCCGGTTCGATCCGTTTGATGGCATCGGTGAGCGCCTCGTCTCGGAGGTCCGGCTCGTAGAAGACTTCGAAACCGGCTGCCTGCAATCGGTCGCGCCCGGATTGCTCGAACTTATCGGCGATGAGTACGCGCACGTATTGATTCCTCCACTTTCGATGTCAACATCCGGCTGAGCAGCTTCAGTCTTTTCGTCCGAGTTGAATTTGCAACCAACGAAGCCGAAATTTCAAGTCTCCTTCCGCTCCGCGCTCGCGCGCCGAAACCGCCCCATCAAATGCGATGAATCAGGAGGCCATCTCTCAATTTCGGCTCGAACCAAGTCGATTTAGGCGGCATGATTCCGCCCGCATCCGAAACGCGCAGCAGATCGTCCACGGTCGTTGGATAGAGCGAAAAGGCGACGGCCGCCTTGCCTTCGCGTACCAAGCGCTCCAGCTCCGCCGTTCCGCGCGCGCCGCCGACGAAATCGATGCGCTTGTCCGTGCGCACATCTTTGATGCCGAGAATGGGATCGAGCAGATTCTCTTGCAACAGACTCACGTCGAGATTAGCAACCGGATCGGACGCCTGTGGTTTGAATTCATCCTTCAAAACGAGCCCGTACCATCGCCCGTCCAAAAACATACGCCACTCGCCGCGCGCTGGTGGCGCTGGCGTTGCGTCCGTCGTCAAGTGAAACCGCCGCGCGACTTCGTTTAAGAACTCGCCTGGCGTCCGATTCCCTAGATCGCGCACGATGCGATTGTAGGCGAGTATCTGCACTTGATCCGCCGGAAAAGCGACGGCCAAAAAACGATTGTACTCCTCATCGCCCACATGATGCGGATTCTGTTCGCGCAGCGCGACGCGCGCGCGGCTGGCGCTTGCGGCGCGATGGTGCCCATCGGCGATGTAGAGCGCCGGCACTTCGCGAAAGGCTTCGACGATGGGCGCAGCCACCGGCGCGCGCCACATGGTGTGTTGCACGTCGTCCGGCGCCGTAAAGTCGTATAGCGGTACGCTCGCCGTCGCATTGTGCACCAGCTCATCCAATCTTTCATGCGGGCGATAAACGAGAAAGACCGGTCCGGTCTGCGCTCGCAGCGCGAGGATGTGGCGCGTGCGATCATCCTCTTTGTCGCGCCGCGTCTTCTCGTGCTTGCGAATCAGATCGGCGTCGTACTCATCGATGCTGAAACAGGCGGCGATCCCGGTCTGCACGTGATGCCCCATGCGCAGGCGGTAGATGTAGAGGCTCGGCTCATCCTCGGTGATGAGCGGGCATTGGGCAATCAAGCGCTGGAAGTTCTCGCGCGCTTTTTCGTAAACCGCGTCGCTGTAGATCCCCACTTCATCGGGCAGGTCTATCTCCGGGCGCGAAACGTGAAGGAAACTGAGCGGATTATCGGCGGCCAACGCCCGCGCTTCCGCCGTATCAACGACATCGTAGGGAACGGCGGCGACCTGTGCGGCGCGCTCTCGAACCGGACGAAGGGCGCGAAAAGGATAAACGGCAACCACGACACTCTCCCTTTCAAAATCGCTTGTAAGTCGAAGGGCGAAAAGTAAAGACTAATCATCCGCGCCTCTTTTTGCAAACTCGCATCCGACTCGCTCCTGCCTTTCAAGCTCCGCGCGTGACGCGGCTGGTCGCAGCCGGCGACGCGCAATCGAAATGGTTCCAGCGCCAGCCTCCTGCTTCGCCGAACAATTCTCGTTTCCGGTTGCGTGCCACCTTGGGAATGATGCTAGCTTCAACCATCAAGCGTTCGATCCTGAAGCGATGCCGTCCGAAACGTGCGAACGCTGCCAAGTCGCGAAACGCCCGAAAAAGATGCCACCTGTCGCCCGCGCTTTGCATCGTTCGCCCGCTTACGCCCTGTTTTCGCTAACCTTCCGCTCGGCATGCGCCTTGCTCAAAGGGTGTGGTGTCGAGGACGAATTCGAATACGGGAGGAGAAGAAACATGCAAATTGCCTTCAAACAGCGAAACCTCTTCATCTTGACGCTAGCGCTCCTTTCGCTCGTCGGCACAAGCGGAGCGCAAGATCGAGAATACAACGCCATGTCGGCATCGCACGCAGCACAACAACAGGCAGATGCGGAGGAAGCTGATGAGACGACGATGGCAACGCGTCCGACGCTGCGTCGCGCGCGCACGACACAGGGTGAAACGAGCGCGGTGGAAACGCTGCGCGCAGCGCGACGCATCTACGTCATCCCTAACCAATACGTTGACGAAAAGTATCTCGAATATAAACTCGCCAAGCAGCCGGAATTCACCTCTTGGGGCTTCACCATCACGAAGAACGAGCGAAACGCTGACTTAGCGATCGAGATTCATCGCCGCGCTTTCAACTACGTCTTCAGCATCGTCGAACCGCGCTCCGGCACGGTGGTGCTCAACGGCAAAGTCATG
Source organism: Pyrinomonas sp. (assembly GCF_040289685.1). NCBI lineage: Bacteria > Pseudomonadati > Acidobacteriota > Blastocatellia > Blastocatellales > Pyrinomonadaceae > Pyrinomonas > Pyrinomonas sp. The sequence goes on along the minus strand of NZ_PSLQ01000049.1, from coordinate 21,243 downwards.
GCGATCAATGGGCTAGTAGCGGCAGAGGAGTTGGGGCGAGAGATCGTGCGGCGCATGAAAGAGATCCGCGCTCTCCCCACGACGTCGCCATGAAAGACGCGATCATCGGCGACGGCGACAAGGCCATCCGGGTCGCCCCGGGTGGCCCTGTTTTTTTCGGTCCATCCGCGATCAACATTCGAAGCCGTTGAACCTTTCTTTGCGTATGGCCTTGTTTCTTCGGCTCTTGTTCGGTGAAACGTGCGCGCTGGTGGCAGCTCACTTTTCGTCTTTCGCCAAAGCATGCAGGAGAAGCCCGCCTCGCGATACCACACGATCGCGGATCGGACCCGCTCGATCCGCACGCGACCGAAGTCGACCGAATCGTCCTTCATTTAGCGCACTTCGGACCAGCGGACCTCAATCCGCCATTGGAGCGGCGGCGCGCACGGCGCTGGGAACGCCGCTCAGGTATCGCTCGAAATTCTCGCTGAAGCGCCGCGCAAGCTCGCGCGCTTTGCGATCGTAAGCTTGCGGATCGCGCCAGGCGTGACGCGGGCTGAGCAGTTCCGCCGGCACGTCCGGACAAGCTACCGGAACGTGCAAGCCGAAGATTGGATCGGGTCGGGTTTCGATCTTTGCGAGCGCGCCGGATTGAATGGCGCGGATCATTGCGCGCGTATAGGCGATCTTGATTCGTTCTCCCTCGCCGTATGGGCCGCCGATCCAACCGGTGTTGACGAGCCAGCAAGCCGAACCATGTCGCGCGATTCGCTCGCCCAACATCTCAGCGTAAACGCCGGGCTCGAGCACCATGAACGGCGCGCCGAAACAGGTTGAAAAGGTCGCTTGCGGTTCGGTGACGCCCTTTTCCGTTCCGGCGATCTTAGCCGTGTAACCGGAGATGAAATGATACATCGCTTGTTCCGGCGTCAGCCGCGCCACTGGCGGCAGCACGCCGAAGGCATCCGCCGTGAGCATGATGATGTTGTTCGGATGACCTGCCATGCCTTCTGGCACGATGTTCGGAAGGCTCGTCAACGGATAAGCGGCGCGCGTGTTCTCCGTTTTGGACGCGTCATCGAGATCGAGCGCGCGCGTGTCGCGGTCGTAGGCGACGTTCTCTAGAATCGTCCCGAACATGCGCGTCGTGCGGTAAATGTCGGGCTCGGCCTCTGGATTCAAGCGAATCACTTTAGCATAACATCCGCCTTCGAAATTGAAGATGCCGCGATCGCTCCATCCGTGTTCGTCGTCGCCAACCAACCGGCGTTGCGGATCGGCGGAGAGCGTCGTCTTGCCCGTTCCCGACAAGCCAAAGAAGACCGAAACATCGCCGCGCGCGCCGACGTTGGCCGAACAGTGCATGCTGAGCACGCCGCGCAATGGCAAAAGGTAGTTGAGCACGGTGAAGATGCTCTTCTTCGTCTCGCCAGCATAGGAAGTGCCACCGATGAGGACGAGACGCTGGCTGAAGTCAAGCAGGATGAACGTGCTGGAGCGCGTCCCATCGCGTTCCGGTTCGGCGCGAAAACCTGGGAGGTTGATAACCGTAAACTCAGGAGAGAAATCGTCTGTGCGACGATTGATGAAGAGCGTGCGCGCGAAGAGCGAGTGCCATGCCAGTTCGGTGATGACGCGCACAGAGATCTGGTAACGCGGATCGGCTCCGGCAAATAGATCCTGCACGAACAGGTCGCGTTGGCCCATGTATTGGATCATGCGTTCACGCAACGCATTGAAACGATCTTGTGGAAAGGGCCGATTAACATCGCCCCACCAAATGCGCTCTTCGCTTGAAGGTTCGCGGACGATGGCTTTGTCTTTGGCTGAGCGTCCGGTATGTTCGCCCGTATCGACGATGAGCGCGCCGTGTTGGCTGATTACCGCCTCGCGGCGACAGATCGCCTCTTCGTAAAGTTCGGGCGCGGTCAAGTTCCAATAGACGGCACGCGCCTTGGTGATGCCTTGTTGATCGAGTCCTGGATGATTGCCTCTGCGACCGAATTCCTGCATTATGACTCCCCGAATATGTTGTGCGGTGAAACAAAATCGGGCGCAATTTTCGCTTGCTCATTGCCGCCCGACCTTTTCGTTTTCACCCCGCGTAGTTAATCGACGCTCTCTTCCACGCGCCGCTCGCGCGCTAGTTCACGCAGCGCAACGGACAGATCGCGCGCCAGCCTTTCCAACCGATCGGCATATACCTCTAGGTCCTCGGCATCTTGGCGCAGATGATTTGCGACCACGGCGAGCGATTCATCGATCTGCGTGCGCAGCCGCTCTGCTGCCGCGTGCACTTCGCGCTCAGCGACGGTCATTGGCGATGATGGCGGTGTCGTTTCCACCAGTTCCTCCGACGGGAAGATCCCGTCGCCCCCTTGGTTGCAATCAAGTTACGCTCTTCTTCTTTTTTGATGAAAGAGCGACCATCACTTTTAGCACTAAGATCTTCTTCGGATCAAGTTCCGAATCGAAGGGTAGCGCTCTACGTCATGCTTCACACTTCATCCGAGATGACGGAAGATCATCGGTGGTCCATCGAAGTCGCGCCGGTTTTGGACGAAGCTTCGACGAATGAGACTCGTTTTGAAACAGAGCTTGGCTTTGGTTCGGTTATATCATCGGCTCCCGTTCTATCCATCGCCCTTCATCACCGCTTCTTGAGCGACGATTCATCACGTCGGGCATGCCGATCTCGGTTGCGTCAAGCTTGAAGATGTGCCGCAGCCCTCTCGCTGAGGAGCGACGATTGCGGTGGACAAAGGATGTCGGACGCTTGCGCGATAGACCAACGGAAGCAGCGCTTCAGAACTCGCGTGGCGGATAAAGGAGCGAAGGGAGATCGAAAAGACCCGCGCCCTCCTTACAACTCGAGCGCGACCAACTTTCCCGATCACTTGCTGCGATGCGTGAAAAGCTCCTCACAACTGACCGCCACGAAAAAAACGCGCCGGAGGCGAAAAGCCCTTCGATCTGCCTACGAACATTAACAGCGAGGTCAGCGCGCCGCTCGCTGCGTCTTGGTTTTCTTGACGGGACGTTCATCTAACCCGACCGGCGCCGGATAACCTTTGCCTTGCAGCGCGGCGATCTCGATGACGACCTCCTTAGCTCCTCGGACAGACCGCGTCACGCGCGCGCTGGACTTGTTCTTGTTGCTCGGACCAATTTCCTCGATCGGTTCACCTTTGGAGTCGCGAGCCATCGCATCGAGAGCTTGAAGTATCTTCTGCTTCTCCTCGTCGCTCAAGTCATCGAAGCGCACCCCGTGCGCCTCGAGCACGCGCCGCAGGTTCTCCTCCGTATTTGTCCCCCGTTCGTACACATCGCGGTAGATGTGAAGCTTTCCGTCTTGGACGACGATGGTTTCATAACGTAGCTCGACTGGAATGGGTTGCGCGAGCTTGATGTTTTTGGTCTCGGTCTTGTTCTTCTCGTATTCGGCGACCCGTTCAGGCGTGAGCGGCGCGCCGCCGAGACGCGCCAGAAGCAGAGCGAAGTCTTTGACCTGCTGATCGGTCAGGCCGACGCAGCCGTGAGAACCGAAGCCGCCGAGCTTGGATGGGTCTTTGCCGCCGTGAATGAGCGACGGCATACCGATCGGGATTTTCACCGGTCCGAGCGGATTGAGAGGGCTTCCCGCCTCGATCTTCTGGCCCGGCTTGACCTTATTTGAGGCTTCGACCCAAGGTTCGTCCGGCGGCGTCCACGTCGGATTGAAGATGATCGTCTCAGCTTTGCGAAGACCGGCGGGCAAAGGGAACTCCGGATAACCGATGGCGATTCGATAACTTTTAACGAGTCGTCCGTTGTCGAAAACGTCCATGCGGTAGGCTGGAGCATTGACGACGATGCGGGTATCGGTCGGCACCGCGTTCGGTTGCGTCACCGCGCTAGCAGCATCCACGCCGCCGCTCCAACGCTCTTCGATGAGCGCGGCCAGCGGATTGAGCTTCTCTTCGCCGATGATCTCGCGCAGCTTCGCGCGCGCCGACTCACGTGCGCGCGTTGCCGAACGCTGGTCTACGTCGCCTGCCTCACGTAATTTGGCCGTCTCCTCGCGTGCTGTCGTGCGCAGGCGCTCGATTTGCTCGTCCGTCAACTGCAAGCGTTGCTTCAGCGCCGGGACGAACCCTTCGTCCGCGACGAAGAGCGCATCGAGAACAGGCATGGTGATGGGTGCGCTCTCGCTCACCATCGGCGACGGAGAAGGCGTCGGCAATGGCGTCGTTTGAACCGTTGGCGTTGACGTTGCCGTAGGTCCCTGCGCCGTTTGCGGCAAGGGTTGTTGAATGCAAGCGCCGAGAAAGATAGGCGCGACCAAGCACGCCGAAGCCACGTGGCTTCGGCGCATCTTCATCCACATCGCATGGCGCTTCGTTTTCGTCGTGGTGTAGCGAAACAGGGCACGCATTTTCTTCCGAATGAGGCTCCTTCGATCGAAAAAGTACGCGCTGCAGACGCCAGCGCACTCGCGCCGTTGAATGAAGCAATCGCTGTTCCTCGACGAACTCAAGCGCGCGAACAAGCGTCCCCAATCCATCTCGCTGCTCGCATCAGTCTCGATTCGCACAAGCTCCAACGCCGCCAGCAAAACTTGGATGGGTTCAGGCAGCACGTGCCTGATGAGCCGACTTTGTTGGCGTCGTTCAGACGGTCGGCATCGCCCATGAAACGGTCTCCCGCGAACCGCAATGCTTGGTCACCGATTCATCGGCTTTCAACCCCTTTGAGCAACGGGTAGGGGTTGATCGGTTGACCATCCCAGTATCTTTTCGGATCGTCAACGATATATATGGCAAAGTGCAGGTGGTAATTGCCTGAACCAGCGTTGCCCGTGTCGCCTACGTAACCGATCGTCGCGCCGCGCCGCACCGTGCCTCCTTCCGTTAAACCATCGGCGTATCGGTCGAGGTGCGCGTAGTAGTAAACGGTGCGGCCATCGGTTCCGAGTTGATAGATCGTGTTTCCGCCGCGCTCGCTCCAGAAGAGTTTGAGAATGGTGCCATCGGTAGCAGCTAGCACCGGGGTGCCGCGCGGAGCCATGATATCGATGGCGTTATGCACGCGCCCTTCGGCACGCGCGTCGTTGAAAGTGTCTTGCAATTCGTTCGCCATCACACCGGCGACCGGGATGAGAAGTCTCGCTTCGCTTGAAGAGGCATGGGGCGTCGCTTCCGGTCTGTTTTCGTCCGTCTTCGGTTCAACCCTCGGCTCGACTGTGGGCAGCGGTTCGACCGTCGGTTCGATCGACGGCACTGGCTGCACGGGCGGCGGCGAAACGTAAACGATTCGCGTCGCATATGGCCGGTCGCGGCGAAAGGCTCCGCCGAAGAAAGCGATGGCGACGACGGTTCCGACAACGGCGACGAAACCAGCGATGAGGAGAATTCGCGTACGCCCTTTGCTCATACCGGACTCTTCTTCGTCGGACTTGTGTGCGCCCGTCGTGCAGAGAGTTCTGAAACGATCTCAAGCACGAGCTCGCACGCGAGCTTTCTACGCCCGGCCTCGACGGATGAACACTTCAGGGGGAGCCCTGCCAAGCAAGACGCCTATCCCATCTTCTCAGCGCTCGTCATTCGACAAGCGAGCATTCAGCTTAAGGCCGATGGAGATTCCATTTCAAGATCGTTGGCGCAACAACACGTTTTCTGCTAACTTGATTTTCCGAGGAGGCAAGGGCGATGTCCGAGATTTTCGATGAAAGGCGCAAAGCCCTCGAAGAGGAATATTTTCGCCGCAAAGAGCAAGAGGCACTTGAAAAACTCCGTGCTAAACTCCGAGACCAAGCGGCGACGGCGCAACTACCTCCGTGTCCGAAATGCGATGGGCGATTGATCGAAACGGAGTTCGAAAAGATCAAGATCGATCAATGCTCGCGTTGTGGCGGCGTGTGGCTTGATCCCGGAGAACTTCAACAGTTGATGGCGCGCGAAGAGCAGGGCTGGCTTTCGCGCCTGTGGCATAGTCTTGCGCCTGAAAAGGGTTGAAAAGGCCATTTTCAGGCTTCGCGAGCGCGGCCCTATGCAGAAGATGTCTATGCACAGGTGTGATTCGGTGTTACGCTGCGCGAGCGCAGCTTTATGCATGTAGATAGCCGTCGGTTCGCCTGACGCGCGCGATGAGCGTCAGCCATTCAAGATGCTGTCCGAAAGCTCTCCCCTCGCCTACGTCGAGATAGCGGTTTCGAGCAAATGGCACACCGCGTGCTCATCGTTGACGATTCGCCGCTTTACAGACTGCGGCTAGCGCAAATCGTTTCGACCTCGGACCAGTTGCAATTGGTCGGGTTGGCGAGCGACGGGCGCGAAGCGATTCGCTTGATCGAAGAACGTCAGCCCGATCTCGTCGTGCTCGACCTCGAAATGCCGGAAATAGGCGGGATCAGCGTCTTGCGTTGGGCGATGAAGAACAACCCGGTGCCCGTCGTCATATGCAGCGGGTTGGCCACGAGCCAGATCGTCTTTCAGGCGCTCGACCTCGGCGCCGTGGATTTCGTCACCAAGCCGGAGTTGCGCTATGCGATGCGTTCCGAACAGTTTGCCACCAATCTTCGCTTCCGACTGGAAGCTGCGGCGCAAGCGCGCGTGCAACGCGAGGCGAAACGCGCAAGCGGCTCGATCATTGCGGCAACCGAGTTAGCGCGCAAGCATTCGACCAGCGTCGGCCTTGTCGGCATCATCGGTTCAGCAGGCGGCCCGACGGCAGTCGCTCGACTGATTCGCGCGCTCCCGAGTTCGTGCACTTTTCCGATCATCATCGCGTTGCACATGCCCGCGGGCTTCACGCGCTCGTTTGCCGAGCGACTAACGCGCACCGGTCGGCTGGAAGCGCGCGAAGCGCGCAACGGAGACCGCCTCCTGCCATCGCGCATCTACGTCGCTCCCGGCGGTTGGCAAACCTCCGTAAGCGCCGACCAGCAAGGCGCGTTGTCGCTTCGGGTGAGGCCAGCTCTAGATGAAGATGCTTTTGCGCCGTCAGCCGATTTGCTGTTGACTTCGATGGCCCAAACTTGCGGCAGCAAATCGGTCTGCGTCGTGCTGACTGGCATGGGCGAAGACGGTCTGCGCGGCGCACAAGCGATTCGCGACAGCGGTGGTATGGTGCTCGTCGAATCGCGGGAATCGGCCTTGGTCTGGGGCATGCCGCGCGCCGTGGCGGAAGCCGGGTTAGCCTCTGCCGAACTCGATCTCTCATCGATCGCGACGGCGCTTTCGCTTTTGTGCGATTGAATGGTAACCTTGAACGGAAGATGTACGTCGGCTGAGTTGTCCCGAACCCCTGAATTAATCTCGGCGGAAGATGCGCGCTCGGCGCGCGAAGCTCGCGAAAGATCAGCGGCCGCTAAGCGTCGCGCCATGAACGACCAGGCTTTTGAAGCTCTAGAATACGATGCGGTGCGCGCGCTCGTGTGCGCACGCGCCGAAACGCCGATGGGACGAGCGCGCGCCGCGCAGATGGTCCCGCTCGATGATTTGAGCGCCCTGCACGAGGCGGTGCGCGCCGTCGACGAGTGTCGGGCGCTCTGCCGTCGCCGCGTCAACTGGTCCTTTGCCGGCTTGGCCGATCCGTCTTCAGCGCTTGCCCGCTTGCGCATTCAAGGGTTAGCACTTGAACCGCTGGAACTGCTCAATCTCGCGCGTTTGTGTTTGACAGCACGCGATGCGCGGGCGGCAATTCAAGCCGAACGCGACCGTTGCCCGATTCTGTGGCGCGCGGTCGCTGAACTGCCACCGCCGGAACTTGTCTCCATCGCCACACGGATCACCGAAAAGATCCTTCCGAGCGGCGAACTGGATGATCGGGCCAGCGTCGAACTGGCAAGGGTTCGCGCGCAGATGAACCGTTTGCGCGCCAAGATCACGCATCTTCTTGAAGATGTCCTGCATCGCTCGCCCGAAGCGAGGCAGGATGAAATCGTCACCATACGCAACGATCGATTCGTGATCCCCATTCGCGCCGACCATCGCGGGCGCATCGCCGGCGTCGCGCACGGATTTTCATCTTCGGGCGCAACCGTCTTCATCGAACCGTTGGAAGCGGTGGAAGCCAACAACGAACTGCAAGCCCTGCGCGAAGAGGAAGAACGCGAAACGGCACGCATTCTGCTCGGTTTGAGCGATGAACTGCGCGCCCAGATCGACGGACTCAACCGGACCGTGGCCGCGGTCAGCGAACTCGATTTCGTGCGCGCCAAAGCCCATCTGGCTGAAAACACGCGCGCCATCGAGCCCGAAATATCTGAGCGCGGCCCGCTGGAACTGGTGGAAGCTCGCCACCCGATCCTCGAAGAGAACTTGCGTCAAGTCGGCGGGCAGATCGTTCCCGTCTCTTTCAAGCTCGACGACGATCACACGGCGATGATCATCTCTGGTGCCAACGCTGGCGGCAAGACGGTGGTGCTGAAGACCGCCGGCCTTTTAGCGCTCATGGCCCTTTCAGGCCTGCACGTGCCCGCACAGCGCGCGCGGTTCCCATTTTATCGCTGCGTGCTTGCCGACATCGGCGACCACCAATCGCTTGCGGCCAACCTTTCGACCTTCACCTCGCACATGGCGAACATTCGACGTATGATGGAACTCTGCCATCCGCCGGCGCTCGTGTTGCTCGATGAAGTCGGCACCGGCACCGACCCGGAGGAGGGTTCAGCACTCGGCGTCGCCATTGTGGACCACTTTCGCCGAGTTTGCGGCGCACATGTCATCGCTACGACACACTACAGCGGATTGAAGATCTACGCAGCGACGGAACCGGGCGTTTTGAACGCGAGCGTGGAATTCGATGAACGAACGCTGGCGCCTACATACCGCTTGATCCTCGGACTGCCGGGCGCTTCCGCTGGTTTAGAGATCGCACAGCGGTGCCACATCTCGCCGAGCGTCATCGAAACAGCACGCCAGCGCGTCGGCGCCGCGGCGCGCGCCGCCAGCGACTACCTCCAATACCTCAAACGCGAGCTCGAGTTGGTCGAAGATTTGCGACGGGCGCTCGAAGAGGAACGCGAAGCGGTGGCAGCCCGCTACCGCGAACTCGAAACGGAATTTGCCCGCCGCGAACAGCACCGGCAGCGCGAGTTCGAACGAGAACTGCACGCAGCCGCGGCGGCCTTCGAACGGCGCGCGCGGGAACTCGTCGCCAAGATCGAAGATCGCATCGTGCGCGAGCGCGCGGCGCGCGAAGCGGAAAGAAGCGTTGCCGAAGCGCGTCGTCTTGCCCGCGAAGAGGCCGCCCGCCGCGCAGCGCAAAACGCCGCCGCACACGACAACGCTCCGCGTGCGCGCGCGGTTCGCCGTCGCGCCGACGACGCCGCGCCGCGACAAACAGCCGAGCGCGAAATCGCCGTTGGAGACCGCGTGCGACTTCGTGCGCTTGGCGATGCCATCGGCATGGTCGAGAGCATCAGCGGCGATCAGGCTGAAGTGCGTACCGGCGCGCTACGTTTCCGCGAAAAACTAAACAACCTCGAACTGCTCGAAAAAGCAACGCGAGACGACGAGCGCTGGCAACGCGCGGCTCCGCCTGGAACCGAGGTCCGTGTGCGCACGGCTGACAGAGAGTTGCGCGAAGAACTCAATCTGATCGGACGCACGACGGATGAGGCGGCTGAAGAGATCGACCGTTTCCTCGATGAAGCTTATCTCAACAACCTCGACCGCGTGCGCATCATCCATGGGTATGGCACCGGCGCATTGCGACGTGCGGTGGCCAGTGTGCTGCGTGCTCATCCGCACGTCGCGCGTTTCTCGCTCGCGCCGCCAGACCAGGGCGGCGCAGGTGCGACCATCGTCGAACTGAAAAGCTGATGAACTCTCATCCTCAAAACCAAAGGACGCATGGAGAGGCTTGAGCTGAAAGAATCAAGGACGCATGGAGAGGCTTGAGCCGAAAGAATCTACGCAAGCTGAGAACAAGAGGCGCAAAGCGAAGAATTCCACGTGGCTTAAAGGGGGTTCTGAGGAAGTATGATTTGTCCGAAATGCGGCAGCTCAGTTCCGACAGGAGCGAACTTTTGCATGAAGTGTGGGGCGGCGCTTTCCGAAATGCAAGCGCCGCAGAAAGTGATGCGGCTCGAGATTCCAGTAGGCGAAGCCCATCCGTCAAGCGCGCCGGAACGTGGCCCACAAACAACGAGCGCCCGCCCGGCGCGAAAAGGGCTACCGCCTAAAGTTCTTCTCGCGGTAGCCGCAGCCTCCATCGGCGTCGTCTTTGTCGCGCTCGTCTTGGCGGTCGCGCTCTGGCTTGCAAGATGCGGATCCGATCGGCCATCGACCAACACGACGGCAACGGCGAGAAACGTTCGCGACGCAAATTCTTCCATCGCCTATGACAAAGAGGCGCTGCGCGAAATGACGCTCGCCCTCGTCAACGGAGTCGGTGGCATTGAGACAAACACCCGACCATCAAATCAGTATCCTTCAGGGACGGATTCGCCTGCAGCGACGACGTCGGGTTCGCCTGCAGCAATAATGGAACGCAATGGAGGTGAATCGGAGCCGGCGGAAAACGACGGAAGCGAAGAGGATCTTTCGTCCTCTTCTGCAATCAACACCATGCGCGTTCGCTTCGCTCCCGGAAGCAGCTCGACGACGATCGGCGGATCGGTCGCGCGCGGGCGCATCGATCGTTATCTGTTCGACGCTCGCGCCGGGCAACAGTTAACGCTGCTTCTGAGTCCGGGCGGCAACGCGAAGTTCATCCTTCGTCACCTCGACGATGGGGGTAGCTTTCTATCCGATGAGACCAGATCATGGAGCGGGAGTCTCACAACGACGGGCACATATGCCGTGGACGTGAGCACGTCCGATATGAAGGCCGACTACAAGTTGTTCATCGCCATTCGCTGAACGCCGGGAGCGTTTTCATTGATCGAGATGGCGAAGTTCCCACAAAGCTTCATCGACGACTTGCGCGAGCGGGCCGACATCGTACGCATCATCTCGGACTACGTGCCGCTCAAAAAGCGCGGTGCGAACTGGATGGCCTGTTGCCCGTTTCATCAAGAGAAGACGCCCTCTTTTTCCGTGAGTCCGGCGAAGAACATCTTCTACTGTTTCGGCTGCGGCAAAGGCGGCAGCGTCTTCCATTTCATCATGGAGATCGAGCGCGTTTCCTTTCCCGAAGCGGTGCGCATCGTCGCCGAAAAGACGGGCGTGCCGCTGCCGGCCATGGAAGACGGGCGACGCGACCAAGAAAGACGGCACGAACGCGAACGGCTTCTCGCGCTCAACGCCTTGGCGCTGGAGTGGTGGGAAGACCAGCTCCAAAGGACCCCTGAGGCGCTCCGCTACCTCGCTCATCGTGGGATCACGGAGGCCACGCGGCGCGCCTTTCGACTGGGGTTCGCGCCTGACCGCTGGGATGGGCTGGTCGCCCACCTGAAAAGTCGTGGAGCGACTTCAGAAGAGCTTGAGCGAAGCGGGTTGGCAGTCAAACGCGAAACGGGCGGGATCTACGACCGATTTCGCGGGCGGCTGATCTTTCCGGTGCTCGACTTGCGCGGCCAGCCCGTGGCGTTTGGCGGACGCGCCATTGCGCCGGATGTCGAGCCGAAGTATTTGAATTCGCCCGAAACGCCTCTTTACATCAAGGGGCGTCACCTCTTCGGCCTAAACCTGACGCGCGAAGCGATTCGGCAGCGCGGTTTCGCGATTCTGGTGGAAGGCTATCTGGACTTAATCGCGCTCTACCAAGCGGGCGTGCAGAACGCGGCGGCCAGCCTCGGAACGGCGTTGACCAGCGAACAAGCGAAACTCTTGGGGCGCTTTGCGCGTAAGTGTGTGATAAATTATGATGGCGATAGGGCAGGACGCGAGGCAGCCCGGAGAGCCATCGAAATCCTTTTGGCAGAAGGGTTTGAGGTGAAAGTGCTGCTGCTGCCGGACAACGCCGATCCGGACGAATTCATCAAAAGTTTCGGCGTTGAGGAGTATAACCGGCGGCGAGGAGCGGCGCTTTCCCACTTACAATTCGTTTTGGAAGAAGCGACCAGAGGGCGCGACCTGAACCGCGCGGAAGACAAAGCGGCGGCGGTCGAAGAAACGCTCGCGTCGCTTCGCACCGTTCGCAACAGTCTGCTGCGGCGTGAATATTTCGATCAGGCAATGGATGGCCTGCGAGTCGAAGATACGCTGCGCAAAGAGCTGTGGCGCGCCATGAGCAGCGGAGCGCGCCTTGAACGCGAGGCCGTTCGTCGGCAACTAGAGAGCGCGCGCAGGCCCCCCGCAACGCTGGCCGAACGTCGCTTGATCGAACTGCTGCTGGGCGACGAAGAGGTGCGAAAAGCGGTGTTGCCGCGGATCGAGCCGGAAGATTACCAAGGGTTACCGACGGCGGGCGTGTTGCGTGCGCTTTGTGCGCTCTTTGAGCAAGGGCTTCCCATTGACGCGCTGACGCTTGCCGACCGGACGGCAGACGATGAAGTGGCCGCCGAGATCGTGCCGCTGGCGGCGATGGGTGCTGGCGAACGCGCTCCCGATGAAGCCGCGGACGCGCTCATCGCCGAGGCCGAAGGGTGCCTCATCGCCTTGCGCCGCATGAACTTGGAGCGGCGCATCAAAGATTTGAAGGGCGAAATCGCTCGCGCCGAGCGGGCTGGCAGGCACGAGGATGTTTCGCGCCTGACCGAAGAGTACGTGGCGCTTCAGCGTCGGCTCAACCGACTTTGCGTTGCCGCAGCGCGCGATTTCGCCGAGTGACGAGCATAGTTTCGTATGCGGTTGCTCATAAATTCTCAATCCAGATCGAATAACATTTGAGGCAGCCGACGCGGGAGGTAAACGAAATTGGCCATTCATGAGAAAGACCAAGATGATGTGATGCAGCGCTTGCTCGAATTGGGCGGCGAGAAGAAGTATTTGACCTTTGACGACTTGAATCGCGAACTCCCCGATAGCATCGTCTCGCCGGACGACATCGAAGACGTGCTGCAAAAGCTCGAGGGGTCGAACATCGCTGTCTCGGACGATGAGCGTCTGCTCGAACAAGCGGCAACCATCGCTACGGTGGACGATGCCGAAGAGCCGCTTGAAGACGATCTTGAACTCGACCTTTCAGCAGGTGCGCTCGACAAGACCAACGACCCCGTGCGCCTCTACCTACGCGAGATGGGCGTCGTCCCGTTGTTGACGCGCGAGGGGGAAGTGGCCATCGCCAAGCGGATCGAGCGCGGACAGATCAAGACGCAAAAAGCGATCGCGCGCTCGCCCATCGCCGTCAAGGAGCTGCTCAAGATCGGCGAGGAACTTCAGGCGGGCACGCTTCACATCCGCGACGTCGTGAACTTCGCCGAACAGGCCGAGTTCACCGGGCAGGAGATCGACAAGGCAGATGAATACCTGCAGTGGACGCTCGAAGGGATTGAAAACATTCGCAAGCTCTTCAAGCAAGGCTTGAAGGAATGGGAGAAGCTGCGCGCCGAGCAAAAGGTCTCGCGCGGCAAGAAGACCAAGAAGCTTCTCCGCTTACGGCGCAAAGTCGCGCGCATCCGCTTGGAAATCGCGCAAGAGATCAAGCAATTGAACTTGACCGAAAAGGCCAAGCAGCGCTTGATCGAAGCGATCCGTCGCGTCAACGACGAAGTGCGCGCGGCTGAGCGGGAGATCGAAACCTACACCGAGAAGCTCAACAAGAAGAGGCTCAAGCCCGAAGAGGAGAAGGAGTACAAGCGACACATCAGCGCGGCCAAGCGGCGACTTCAGCAGATCGAGGCCGATCACTACGTTTCGCCCGTCGAGATCAAACGCTCTTACCAAGCGATCATCACGGGCGAACAGGAGACGGCGCAGGCCAAAAAGGAGTTGATCGAAGCCAACCTGCGGCTGGTCGTCTCCATCGCCAAGAAGTACACGAATCGCGGCCTGCAGTTCCTCGACCTGATTCAGGAGGGGAACATCGGGTTGATGAAGGCCGTCGACAAGTTCGAGTGGCGGCGCGGTTACAAGTTCTCGACTTACGCGACGTGGTGGATCCGGCAGGCGATCACGCGCGCCATCGCCGATCAAGCGCGCACGATCCGCATTCCGGTCCACATGATTGAGACGATCAACAAGCTGATCCGCACGAGCCGCGCGCTGGTCCAAGAGCTGGGTCGCGAGCCGACCTCCGAGGAGATCGCCAAGAAGATGGACATCCCGGTCTCCAAGGTGCGCAAGGTCCTTAAGATCGCCCAAGAGCCGATTTCGCTCGAAACGCCCATCGGCGAAGAGGAAGATTCGCACCTCGGCGATTTCATCGAGGACAAGTCCATTCAGAATCCGGCGGATGCCGTGGTGGCGGCCAATTTGCGCGAGATCACCGACGAGGTCTTGAAAACCTTGACGCCACGCGAAGAGAAGGTCATCAAGATGCGTTTCGGTCTTGGGCCAAACGGATCGGAGCATACGCTCGAAGAGGTGGGCCAGCATTTCGCCGTCACGCGCGAGCGCATCCGGCAGATCGAAGCCAAGGCGCTGCGCAAGCTGCGTCATCCGTCGCGCTCGCGCAAACTCAAAGCCTTCCTCGAAGGTTCGCGCCAGTAAAGAGTCTCTCTCGCTCTCCAAGGGGGCTCCGGGACAGGTTCTGGGGCCCTCGATTTTTTTTGAGGCGTTACAAGGAGCGACGAAAGCCTTGGCGAATCGGCTCGGTGGCGGAGCCTCATTTCTCGGCAGGTTGGGATGCTGTTCATGTTCCGCCTCTCGGCGGAAAGATCGGTTCGGCTACAGAGCCTCATTTCTTGGTCAGGAGCGTTGCGCACCGAGGCGGTAGGCTCTGCAGCGGTCACGTTTTTTGCGCGCACAGGCACCGACGTGCGGCCAGCACATCGTTTCTGGCCGTCTCGACATCTGCGGCGAGCGCCGTTAAGTGGCCCATTTTGCGCCCACGCCGCGCTTCGAGTTTGCCGTAGAGATGTAGTTTGACGTTCGGGAAAGCACAGGCGGCGGCCCAAAGTGGTTCGCCGTTCTCCCACAAATCGCCCAAGATATTGGCCATCGCCGCTGGTCGCAGCTGCTCGGTCGAACCAAGCGGTAAGCCACAGACGGCACGTAATTGCTGTTCGAACTGACTCGTCAAGCATGCATCGAAGGTGAAGTGGCCGGAGTTATGCGGGCGCGGCGCAAGCTCGTTGACCAGCAAGCGCATGTCGCGCGCGAGAAAGAACTCAACGCACATCACGCCGACCACCTTCAACTCTTCGAGCACGGCCCGCGAGATCTCAACCGCCTCGCGCGCGACCTTCGCCTCGATGCGCGCTGGGGCGATGGAAAGGTCGAGGATGTGATGGCGATGTTCGTTCTCGATCGCGCCGTAATGGGCGAAACTGCCATCGAGGCCGCGCGCAGCGACCACCGAAACCTCGCGCTCGAAATCAACGAAAGCTTCGAGAATCGCTTCCTGACCGCCGAGCGCTCGCCAAGCGCGATCGATATCGGCTGGCGAACTGATTTTGGTCTGCCCCTTGCCATCGTAGCCGTAACCGGCCGTTTTCAGCACCGCCGGAAGGCCGACCTCACGCAGTCCCGAGAGCAGTTCATCGCGCGACCGAACGTGGCGAAACTCTGTGACGGGAAAGCCGTGCGCGCGCAAAAAACATTTCTCGCGCAGGCGATGCTGCGTCGTGTGGAGCACGTCGCCGCTCGGGCGCACCGGAACGATTTGCGCAGCCGCTTCCACCGTCGCCGCCGGCACGTTCTCGAACTCAAAGGTGATGACATCAACGCGACGCGCGAACTCGCGCACGGCATCGAGGTCGTCATACGAAGCCTCGACTTCGTGATCCGCGACCTGTCCCGTAGGCGTGTCGGCATCGGGCGAGAGCGTATGCACGCGGTAGCCCATGCGACGCGCGGCAATAGCGAACATGCGCCCTAACTGGCCGCTACCGAGCACGCCGATGGTCGCTCCTGGCAAGATCGGCCCTTTTTCTCGTGCGCTGACCATCAGACCGTTTGATGGAGAGTCTGCCGACCAACTGAACGACGTCAACAGCAGATGCGGTGATCAGCTCTGGCACCGCCCGTTCGATCGAGAGTTCGATGAACAGCCGAACGCGATCATCAACAAAGATCACCCGAAGCTTGAAGCGATCAACCTGTCGGTTCAACCGTCGGTTGCAATGCGTCGGCGGCACTGCCTGCGAGCATCATCCTTTGAGAGCATCTCTTTGACTTGCACAGCAAGCGCTAGTACCCGCTACGTGCGTGCCCAGTTCGTTCTATTCGAGCTTCATCGCACGCACCTTCTCCTCCTGCTCTTCGCGAAAGCGATGGAGTTTTTCGCGCAATTCAGGTCGCTTGTTGGCGAGAATGGCGATGGCCAAAAGCGCGGCGTTAGTCGCCCCCGCCTCGCCAATGGCGAGCGTGCCGACGGGAACCCCTGCTGGCATTTGCACAATCGACAGGAGCGAATCCATGCCCCTTAGCGCGCGGCTTTGGACTGGCACGCCGAGCACCGGCAAAACGGTGTGCGCAGCGACCATGCCCGGCAGATGCGCCGCGCCGCCAGCTCCGGCGATGATCACTTCGATGCCGCGCCGCTCGGCCTCGGTCGCATAATCGGCCATCAAGCGCGGCGTCCTGTGAGCCGAGACGATGCGACACTCGTGCGGGACGTTGAAGCGGCTGAGCATTTGAGCCGCATGGCGCATCGTCTCCCAATCGGAAGCGCTCCCCATGATAACCGCCACGAGCGGCGCTGCATCTTGCATAGGTCCACATTTCCGGGAGCGAAAAGCAAGGCGCTTCCCGCTCCCGTTCGTCAGCGATTATTCTCCCTGACCGAGCGAGTAACCGCGCTCGCCGTCGAAGGCGTAAAGGTTTTCGGTCTTGATGAAATCGAAACCGGCCGCGCGCGCTCTCTCAAGGAGCGCGATGATCTGCGCGTGCGTGATCGTTCCGCCGCTCTCCGAGATAAAACGGCATCGCCAGTGGTCTGTGCAGAAGGTTTCGGGCAAGCCTTCGGGCCAAACCTTGACGCCGCGGTTGGTGATCATCTTGAGCTTCAATCCGTCGCCGTTGATCCGTTGCAACCTTTCGCCCAACTGGTCCGCCTTCCCTTCACGCCAGTCGAGAAACATGTCCACGCCGACCAGCTCTTTCTTGGCGGGCGGAAGCTCGCGCACGAGCGGAGCCGTTGTGAAAGCTTCGCCGCTTCCCTTCTTGTAGCTAACGGGTTTGAGCTGCTCGGGCTTTTGGCCCAGTCTTTGAATGACCGCCGCGGCGAACTCGCGCGTTCCGACCTTCTGGCGGCTCGTTCCTTCACGATAGATGTCGTAGGTATGAATCCCCTCTTCGAGCGTCCGCAGCCACGCGTTGTGGACGCGCTCGGCTACCTCCGGTTGCCCGATGTGGACCAGCATCATGACGGCGCCGAGCAGCAAGCCCGATGGGTTGGCGACGTTCTGTCCGGCTCGGCGCGGGGCCGATCCGTGAATCGCCTCGAACATGGCGCACTCGGTGCCGATGTTGGCCGAACCGGCCAATCCAACGGAACCCGTCATCTGCGCGGCGACGTCCGACAAGATGTCGCCGTAGAGGTTCGGCAAAACGACGACATCGAAATTTTTCGGTTCGGTGGCGAGCTTCGCGGCACCGATATCAACGATCCAATGCTCGTTTTCGATGTCTGGGTACTCGGCAGCGATCTCGTCGAAGACCTTGTGGAAGAGGCCATCGGTCATCTTCATGATGTTGTCTTTGGTAAAGCAGGTGACCCTCTTCCGGTTGTTGCGCCGCGCATACTCGAAAGCGTAACGAACGATCTTTTCGCAACCGGGACGTGAGATCAGCTTCAAGCACTGGACCACTTGATCGGTCTGTCGGTGCTCGATGCCGGCGTAAAGGTCCTCTTCGTTTTCACGCACGATCACCACATCCATTCCGGGGAATTTCGTCTCGACAAATGGGTGGTACGAAACGCACGGACGAACGTTGGCATATAGCCCGAGCGCTTTGCGCACCGTGACGTTCAAGCTCTTGTAGCCGCCGCCTTGTGGAGTGGTGATCGGCGCTTTCAAGAAGACTTTGGTACGGCGCAAGCTCTCCCACGCGCTTTGATCTATTCCAGCCGTGTTGCCGCGCAAGTAGACCTTCTCGCCGATCTCGATGGTCTCGATCTCGAGTTGCGCGCCCGCTTCCTCGAGGATGCGTAGCGTCGCCTCCATGATCTCGGGACCGATACCATCGCCATACGCGACGGTGATCGGAGTTTTCTGCGTCATCTTTTAGTTCATGCCTTTCTATGACCTAGAGAGATTTCAATCGTGTCGCTCATCCACACGAAAGCGAAAGATATATCATCGAAGCGGGGAAAAAGAAAAGCCCGCTTTCGCTTGTCGTTCAGAGCCGATCTATTTTGGCTGCGAGGATGAAATCGCTTTCGCTGAGCCCATCTATCGCATGGGTCCAAATCTTGATCTCGGCGTATCCCCAACCGAAGCAGATATCGGGATGATGCCCTTCGGCCTCGGCCAGTTCGCCGACGCGATTGACAAACGCAAGGGCTTCGGCGAAATTCTCGAACTTGTAGCTTTTCTTTAAATGGTGCTCATCGACGACTTCCCACTCGCGCAGTTCGCGCTGGTAGGTCTTAATCTGCTCACCGCGCAACCGCGGCACGCCGCCGCTGCATGGGACGCACTTGCGATCGGCCAATGCGCTCATCTTTGCGTTCCTCCTTTTTCCATTTGTGAACGCTCAATTTTAGCCTTTTCCGCGCCCAAAAGACACCCGACGAGCGCCGGTTCGCCGAGCGCTTGGTCTTTACCGCTGGCGCCCGTTTTCGTTAGACTGGCGGACTGTTCCGCTTCTGATCGTCCAGTTGGAGCGACCAAAGATGAACTTTCGACCCTCGGCGCACGTTGCGCCTGTTCGAAGCGTCGGCACACGGCACGCCATCGCCTTTCGTTCCGGCGTGCACGTTGCGCTTTTTTGCCTGCTCTGCCTTTGCGCGGCGCGCGCGCAAAGCTCAACGGCCGTCGCACGTTCGGTTCCCGCGCCAGAAGAGGTGCTCGGTTTTCATCCCGGAGAGGATCGCAAGCTGGCGAGTTGGAACCAAGTGATCGAATATTTTCGCCGTCTAGCAGCGACCAGCGCCCGCGTTCGTTTCGAAGAACTCGGCAAATCGACGATGGGTCAGCCCTTCGTGATGGCAATCATCAGCGCGCCGGAGAACTTGGCTCGGCTCGATGAATTCCGTCGGATCCAACAGCAGCTAGCCGATCCGCGCCTTCTCGGGCGCGACGACCAGACGCGCGACCGCGCCGCCGAAGAGCTGATCAAGCGCGGGCGAGCTGTCGTGCTCATCACCTGTGCCATTCACTCGACGGAGGTCGGTTCCTATCTTTCGAGCATGTTGATTGCGCATCGCCTTGCGGCTTCGAACGAGCCGGAGGTCCTCGAAACGCTGCGTAATACGATCATCCTGCTCGTGCCTTCGCTCAATCCCGACGGCGTTGACATCGTGAAGGACTGGTACGATCGCACGCTCGGCACGCCATACGAAGGGAGCAACCCGCCCATCCTTTACCACAAATATGCCGGACACGATAACAACCGCGACTGGTATGCTTTCACGCAGATCGAAACGCGCTTGACCGTCGATAAGATACACAACGTTTGGCACCCGCAGATCGTTCACGACATACATCAACAAGGTCCATACGGCTCGCGATTGTTTCTCCCGCCGTACATGGCGCCGGTCGAACCCAACGTCCCGCGACAGATCGTCGAAGGCTACACCGAGTTGGGGCTTTTCGTCGCTCGACGAATGCTCGAGGCAGGTTTTCGCGGCATCACGTGGAATTCGAGTTACGATGCGTGGACGCCGGCGCGCGCCTACTCGCACTACCACGGCGGAGTTCGCATCCTGTCGGAAACGGCCTCGGCCCGTCTCGCTTCACCGCTCACAGTTAAGTTCGAAGAGTTGCGCTCGCGCGACGGCTACGATCCGCAAAAACCATCGGATAATTTCCCCGTCGTTTGGCCCGGTGGCGAGTGGCGCCTGCGTGACATCACGAACTACATGACGACCGCCGCCTTCGAACTCCTTCACCACGCCGCACTTAATCGTGAAGGCTGGCTCCGACGCTTCTACGAGATCGGCAAAGAGGCGATCCGCGAACGCAAAGCGGGCGAACTCTTCGCCTTCGTCATCCCCCCGGCGCCGGAACGTTCTGCGCAAGCGCATCGAACTGAGGTCCTGCTCGACACGCTCCGTCGCGGCGGCGTCGAGATCGAGCGCGCGTCTTCCTTTGTCGCCGACGGCACGCGCTACCCAAACGGCACGATGGTGATACGCTTGGCGCAACCATACGGCAGCTTCGCCAAGGCCCTGCTCGAAAGACAAAAGTACCCCGATCTGCGCGACGCCGCTGGACGACCGATGCAGCCCTACGACGTGACGGCACACACGTTGTCGCTTCTGATGGGCGTCGAGGTGCGTCCTGTTTTCCATCCTTTCCAGTATTTCGCGCGCAAGGAGTCACAGCGCGCGCCAACGCCGATCAAGGTGAATACGCGCGCACGTGTGGCGCTTTACCGCTCGCACGTACCCTCCATGGATGAGGGCTGGACACGTTGGGTACTCGAACAACATGGCGTCTCTTACGCCTCTTTGGTGGATCAAGGGGTTCGCGCTGGCTCTCTTCGCGCCAAGTTCGACGCCATCATCATTCCGGACCATTCGCCGCGCGCGATTTTCGAGGGGCATCGTCCGGGAACGATGCCGCCCGAATACGTCGGCGGTTTGGGTGAAGAAGGGGTGCGTCAACTGCGTGAGTTCGTCATGCAAGGGGGCACGCTGATCTGTTTGAATCGCGCCTCCGATTTCGCCATCGAAAAGCTCGGCCTTCCCGTGCGAGACGTTACCGAAGGGACGAAACGCGAGGAGTTCTACGTTCCCGGCTCGATCCTCCGCGTGACGCTTGACACAACCCACCCGCTCGCTCGTGAGCTGGGACGCGAAACGATCGTTTGGGCCGAAGATTCACCCGCGTTCGAGGTCTTGTCGGACCAGGCACGCATCATCGCACGCTACCCGACCGATGGCGAGCTGCTGCTCTCCGGTTGGCTTCTCGGCGAGCAGAAGATACGGGGGCGCGCCGCGCTGGTCGAAGTAAGACTCGGACGCGGAAGCGTCTATCTCTTTGGCTTTCGCCCGCAGTATCGCGGACAATCGCTCGCTACCTACCCATTGCTTTTCAACGCGATCGCAGCGAGCGCTGATGGAAGGAGTTGACATCCTCCCCACGGCACGCAGCCGGGGGATTCCCGGAGGTGATCCGAG
>NZ_PSLQ01000003.1:67822-104354 GCF_040289685.1 Pyrinomonas sp. | reverse complement strand
GTGGGCGGGAGCGCGCAGGCGTCCGTCAATGAATTGGGTAGTCAGGGGCTTGCCGAAATCGTGACAGAGGGCGGCGAGCATCAAAGCGAGTCGTCGTGGGCGGTCGAGATCGGCAACGAGTTCCCGCGCGCGATCGACAACCAGCAGGGTGTGAGTGAAAACATCACCCTCTGGGTGCCATTCGGGATCTTGCGGGCAACCGATGAGGGCTTCGATTTCGGGGAAGAGTTGATGAACCGCTCCCAACTCAACGAGCCAACGTAAACCGATGGAAGGGCGATCGGCTCCGAGGAGCTTTTCCATCTCGCCCCAAATGCGCTCGGCGGGCAGGTCTGAAAGATCGATGGTTCGACAAAGGGCGACGGTTTCGGGTTCGATGTCAAGGTGGAAACGAGCGGCAAACTGGGCCGCGCGCAGCACACGCAGCGAATCCTCAGGGAAGGAAAGAGGCGAGACGGCGCGTAAGCGACGCGCTTCGAGATCAGCGCGTCCGCCGAAAGGGTCGATTATTTCGCCGGAGAGCGGGTCCATCAAGATGGCGTTGATGGTGAAATCGCGGCGTCTGGTCGCCTCTTCAACCGTCATCGCAGGGTCTCCTTGGATGACAAAGGCGCGATGGCCGCGACCAGATTTGCGCTCGCGACGCGGGAGCGAGACTTCGAGATCGGGTCCGACCTTGTAGACGGCGAAAGAGGCTCCGACCGCGTCGACCGACTCGAACATCTCGTCTAAAATTCGGCGCAAGCGTTCGGGATGGAGGCCATAGACTTCGACATCCCAATCCTTCGGCTCGGTACCGAGCAAAGCATCGCGAACGCAACCGCCGACTAAAAGGGCGCGTCCGCCTTCACGGCGCACCCGCTCGGCGAGGCGCTTGATCTTTTCCGGGATACGGATGTGCATTGAGGTCATGAAAAG
Organism: Pyrinomonas sp.; assembly: GCF_040289685.1. NCBI lineage: Bacteria > Pseudomonadati > Acidobacteriota > Blastocatellia > Blastocatellales > Pyrinomonadaceae > Pyrinomonas > Pyrinomonas sp. Next base: position 103,436 of record NZ_PSLQ01000003.1, on the reverse strand, counting down.
CGCAGCCAACGAGATCTCCGTATAAACAGCTTCACTAGGCAGCGCCGCAGATCATGATAAAGGTTCACATGTAGCCCGCTTCTTTCGCCGCTGAAGATTCATGCCGTTCGAAAAAGGGATTGCTTAGAACGGAACACATTATTTCCTTTCGCGCAAAACTTTCAGCGGATTAAGATAGCTCCAATCCCGGCGCAACTCCCGTTCGATCTCGGCTTTCAGCTCGACAGGAGTTTGAATTTTCAACTCTGGGTCATCGGCGCGAAGCGCGCCGCCGCTCAGCTCAATGGCCCGCTCAGCCGCAGCCAACCCCTGGCGCAGAAGTTGATCGTCGTTATAAACGCGCCCCCAGCCTTCGCGATAAAAAGCGTAGGCGACGTAGAACTGCGTGCGCGCATCGCGCTGCGCTGGGTCCGCCAGTTTCCATTCTTCGCGCGCGGCAGCGTACTGCTCGCGCCGAAATAGACCGAGCCCGGCTTGAAACCTTTCCTCATCGATCTTGTAAGCACCGACGGCAACGCTCGCGCTGGTCGCCACATCGCCCAAGTTTCGCGGCTGAGCAGCGTAAAGCCAAACGATGAAAGCCGCGTAAACGAGCGTCCACGCGATGCCGACGATTTGAATCCACTCTCTGCGCATTGTTATAATTTCGGTTTTGAGTCGAGCGCCATCATTCATTTTGCTTCAAAAATGCTGGAATTCCAATTCAAAAATGCTGGAATTCCAAACTCGGGAGTTGTAACGGCATGAAACGGATCACCCTTCTCGTCGCGCTCTTCTCGTTCGCTATCGGCGGCTTCCACGCAAGCAGCCGCGCCGCAAAACGGCGAGACGAAAAAGACCGAAGCGAGTTGTCCGCTGCCGCTCGACGGCGAAGTCGTCAAACGCGGCGCGCCCATTGGCGACTCGCCGCTGGTCTCGCTCGCAACGGCGCTGCGCGACCCCGAAAAGTTCACAGGCAAGCGTGTGGTGATCGAAGGCGTCGCGGCGCGCGTCTGCACGCGCAAAGGCTGCTGGATGGAAGTAGCTCCTCGATTTGGCGCGAACGAGAGCGTGCGCGTGACGTTCAAGGATTATGGATTTTTCGTTCCGCTCAACGCGCAGGGGATGAAGGTGCGCGCCGAAGGCGAGTTCGTCATCAAGAAGTTGAGCAAAGAGCAGGCAGACCACTACGCCGAAGAAGGGGCGCGCCTGGTGCGCAATGCGGATGGAACGGCGAAAGAAATCGGCTTCGTCGCAACGGGCGTCGAGCTGCGACGCTGAGCGTCGTTCTCCGGGAAAGATCAGCGCGCTCGGACCGCGCTCTTCAAGTTGCCTTTTCGAGTTGCCTTTTTGAAACTCGGTGCGTCGCCTTTCGCCGTGGGCGCACGAGACGGCGCAAGGTTGAATACCTTGAGGATTAAGCCTCAGCGGACCAACCGCAAAAGCGCCGTCGGTGCACGAAGGCACCAGATGAATCACAGCGAGCTATGACTAGGCCGTTCAAGATTCGCGACATCGAGATCAACCCGCCCTTGATCCTTTCGCCGATGGCGGGCGTCACCGACGTCGCCTTCCGTTGCTTGCTCAAGCGGCGCGGCGGCATTGGTCTAACCGTCTCCGAATTCATCTCGGTCGAAGGGTTGACGCGCAACAATCCGAAATCTTGGCGGCAGATGCGCTTTCATGAGTACGAGCGCCCGTTCGCCGTGCAGATCTTCGGCGCACAGCCTGAACGGATGCGCATGGCGGCGGAGATGGCCCAAGAGGCCGGTGCCGATATCGTCGATATCAACTGCGGTTGCCCGGCTCCGAAAGTGGTCAAGCACGGTGGCGGGTCGAGTCTATTGCGCGATCTGCCGCGCCTTGAAGCCATTTTGCGCGAGGTGCGCAAGGGCATCACGATCCCCTTGACGATCAAGATTCGCGCCGGATATTCGGATCGCGAGATCAACTGCGTCGAAGTGGCGCGACTCGCCGAAGACTGCGGCGTCGAACACGTCGCGCTTCATGGGCGCACGCGCGAACAGGGCTATCGCGGGCTGGCCAACTGGGATCTGGTCCGCCAAGTCAAAGAGGCGGTCAAAATCCCCGTCTCCGGAAGCGGCGACGTGACGACCATCGAAGGCGCGTTCGAGCGTTGGCGCCAGACCCGCTGCGATGGAATCCTGATCGGGCGCGGCGCGATGATGAACCCGTGGATCTTCCGTCAGATCGAGGACGCGATTGACGGGCGCGAGCCGTTTCAACCGACGCTCGAAGACAAAAGAGGCGTGCTGCTCGAATATTTCGAGCTGCTGCGCGCCGATATGCCACAGATCGCCGCCATCAACCGGATGAAGCAACTGGCCGGACACTTCACCAAGGGCTTGCCGGGCGGCGCGCGTTTCCGCACGGCAATATACCACTCGCACTCGATCCAAGAGATTCTGGACCGCATCGAAGAATACTTCACCGCCGTCGCGCAGGGCCGCCCCTTCATGGGCGAGGAGATGACCGAGGCGGGCGACGTTCCCGCGCTCACGTCCTGCGATGCGCTGTGCGACGCGGCTTGATGCAGAGAGGCCAAGTCGCGCAAATCTCCTTTCGAGATACTCGACGGCCTTGTGAGGCCTTTCGTGCATCATGCCGCCCAGCGGTCTCAGCTCGCCCATGAAGTCCGAACGGCTCGGCCCATCATGATCGGTGGCGCCGCTTCTCGGCATCAACGGCGACGGAAACGTCTCCCCAATTCGTTCAAAGCTTGATCGAACTCGCGCACTCCGAAGGCTTTGGCGGCGAAGAAGAAAGCGATGCTTCCGGTCAAAATCGGCACTAAAGCTTCCGCCAATCGCACGATCAAGCGCGTTCCGGGAAGGGCCGCATCGAGCAGACGATAAGTGACGTAACTGACGAGCGAAAGCGCAATTGAAGCCCCCGCGATCCGCACGAACGAAGCGACGATGCGTCGCCCTTCGAGGCGGCCAATGCGGCGACGCATCAAGAAGGCGAGCGCGAAGAAGTTAACGAGCGCGACGCACGAAGTCGAAAGGGCCAGCCCGACGTGCGCATAACCGCTCGGCGTTAGAGGCGTCACGCCGAAGCGCCCGAACAGATCGCGGAAGTAATAGTTCGCCACGGCATTCACCAAGATCGAAAAGAGGCTCACCATCATCGGCGTGCGCGCATCGTCGAGCGCGTAAAAGGCTGGCGATAGGACTTTGATCGCCGCATAACCAACGAGGCCGACCGAATAAGCGGCGAGCGCTAGCGCGACCATGTGCGTATCGTTGGCGGTGAACGCTCCGCGCTCGTAGATCAGAGCGATGATCGGGTGGCCCAGCACGACCAATCCGCAAGCCGATGGAATCGTGAAGAGAAAGACCAAGCCGATGGATGAAGCGAGCGTCGAGCGGAAGCTATCCGTTTCGCCGCGCACGGCAAAGCGCGAGATGGTCGGCAGCGTCGCCGTGCCGATGGCGACGCCGAAAACGCCGATGGGAAACTGCATCAGGCGAAAAGCGTAACCGAGCCACGATGGGCCGCCGTTGATGCTCGACGCGAAGAAGGTGTTGACAAGCACGTTGATCTGCACGGCGGCTGTGCCGATGATCGCTGGCGCCATCAGACGCATCACCTGCCGCACGCCCGGATCGGTGAAGCTGACGATCGGCTCGAAACGGAATCCGACTCTGAAGAGCGAAGGCACTTGAACCAGAAACTGCAGTGCGCCGCCGATGAGCGTGCCGATCGCCATGCCGATGATCGCCCACTGCGCTTCGGCGCTCGGGATGGCGTTCGGATCGCGCGGGCTGGTCCAACCACCGCCGCTTAGCCAGTAGGCGAATGCCAGCCCGCCGACGATCGAGCCGATGTTGAACATCGTCGAAGCGGAGGCCGGGATGCCGAAACGATGCTTGGCGTTCAGCACGCCCATCGCCACCGCGGCAAGCGCGACCAGAAGTATGAACGGAAACATGATGCGCGTCAGCGTCGTCGCGAGCGCCGCTTTTTCGGGCGAAAAATCGCGCGCGATGACGGCGACGATCTCTGGCGAGAAGATGATCCCGACGATCACGATCAAGCTGAGGACGATGGCCAGCGCGTTCATCACCATGTTGGCCAACCGCCAAGCTTCGCGTTCCGATCGTTTCTCGATGTAGTCGGTGAAAGTCTTGACGAAGGCGGCTGAGAGCGCCCCTTCGGCGAACAGATCGCGCAGCGTGTTCGGAATGCGAAAGCCGACCTGAAAAGCGTCGTTCAAAAATCCGGCGCCGAAGTAGGCCGCAAAGACCTGCTCGCGCACCAAACCGAGGATGCGCGATCCCATCACGGCCAAGGAGATGATCCCGGCTGAACGCGCGACCGAAGGACGCGCGGGCGCCGTTGCGCGCCCTTCCGCGACACCCGCTTCACGCACTGTTTCGGCCTCCTCTAAAGAAAGAGGCCCTGTTGAGAACTCGGATTCGCTATCTACCCGCTTCATCACCCCGGCCATCTTCTCCGTTCAGATGCTCTACTCGCCTTTGGAACAAGCGAGCATAAATGAAGCCAGCATCTAACGACAAATCGAAAGTCTGAGGAAGACCGAGGCGGCGCATTCGGCGGGCGATCGCAATGGCTACATCGTTCACCAGCGAACATGGTGTTGGCCGCGCAGGGGTGACGGCCCAACAGATTCGTCTGTTGGAGCTTTCCTGCGCTGAATGCGCGCCCCTCGCCCTCAGGATGGTCAGGGAGGCTTCTACGGTCCTCTACGACTTCGAAGCGATGTCAGACCACAGGGACTACGCTTCCTTACAGGTGATCAGCGAAATCAAACTATCAATGAGGCGATCCCGTTTCATAGGCAAACTCTCTTTGCCGTGTAACACTTCTTGGACGAGAAAGTAATAGACCAAAGATCCGATGAAAATCCTCGCCGTGGCTTCGGGATCGAGGGTTTTAAGCTGTTTTTGAGAGGCTAAATATTTTACCAGAGATCTGATAAACGGCTTGACTACGCTGCGGATGTAAGCATTGGCTAATTCAGCTTCAGTTCCTAGTTTTCGGCGTTTGAAATTCAAGTTGAGCAGTGCGAGAGAGGTTGCCCTCTTCGCTTGAGTTGAGCATCGTTGTTTGTGACCAAAAATTCAACGAAGCGACCAACTGAAGGAAGCGCCGGCAGAAGTTGAAGCTCAGGGAGCGCAAGCTACAAGTGAAGGGCTGGTTGGCGCAGCTACGGCGTGGAGAGCGAGACCATGCTCAACTCGTGTGACAGCCATCGAAGTGCCCGGCTGGCGTCTTCGGTCACACAATCTGCGACCTAGTTCAGCGAGGTTGAAAAGGACTACAGACCGTACTCCTTGATCTTGGTGAGCAGCGTCTTGTAACTAACGCCCAAGCTCTCTGCGGCGCGCGCTTTGTTGCCCTCGTGCGCGCGCAACGCCTCGTTGATCTTGCGTCGCTCGACCCAGCGCGCAGCGCGCTCGACCGCTTCGGCCAGCGAACCTGAAAGGTCGATCTCGCGCAGATCCTCGACCTCCTCCTCGCGCCGCTGAAGGAAAGCGAAATCGCGCGCCCGAAGAGTCGTCTCATCGGCCAAGATGCAAGCGCGTTCGATGGCGTTGACGAGCTCGCGCACATTGCCGGGCCAACGATGCGCGCGCAAAAGGCGCAACGCATCGTCGCTCAAATCCATTTCGCGCCCACGCACCTCGCGCCCGAATTTCGCCGCGAAGTGACGCGCAAGCAGCGCGACGTCGTCACCGCGTTCGCGCAGCGGCGGGATCTCGACGGGAAAGACGGCGAGACGGAAATAGAGATCGCCGCGGAACTCGCCGCACGCCACCGCCCCTTCGAGATCGCGGTTGGTCGCCGCGATGATGCGCACATCAACCGGAACGGGCGCGCGTCCGCCAACGCGGTCCACCACGCGCTCTTCGATGACGCGCAACAATTTGGCTTGGGCGCCGAGCGGAAGCTCGCCCACCTCGTCGAGGAAGACCGTGCCGCCCGAAGCGAGCTCGAACTTTCCGGGGCGCCGCTCATGCGCGCCCGTAAACGCCCCTTTCTCGTGGCCGAAAAGCTCCGATTCGATGAGCGTTTCGGGGATGGCGGCGCAGTTGACGGCGACGAATGGACCATCGCGTCGTTCGCTCAAATGATGCACGGCGCGCGCGAAAAGCTCTTTGCCCGTGCCCGATTCGCCCAAAAGGAGCACGGTCGCTTCCGTTCGCGCCACCCTCTGCGTCTCCGCTACGGCGCGCTTGATCGCCTCGGATTCACCGATAATGCGCGGGAAACCGTAACGGTGCGCCCACTCTTCGCGCAACAGTATGTTCTCCGTGCGCAACCGCGCTTGCTCGATCGCGCGCTCGACCAAGAGCAAAAGGTGGTTCGAATCGACCGGTTTCTGAAGGAAATCGTAGGCCCCCTCTTTCATCGCTTGCACGGCTTCATCGATCGAACCGTAGGCGGTCATGACGATAACGGGCGTTTCGATGCTCGCGCGGCGCACGGCGCGCAGAACATCGAAACCCGAACCGCAAGGCAGGCGCAGATCGGTCAAAACGACGCGGTGGCGCGTGCGCTCCACTTTGGTTGCAGCTTCGCGCGCATCAGTAGCTTCCGCGACGCTGTAACCGGCCGATTCCAACGTCAAACGGAGCGCTCGTCGTAAACTATCTTTGTCTTCGACCAGAAGTACGTCTGACATCTCGAAACGAAGGAGAAAGCGGTTTGTCGCTAGGGCAAGAGGACTATGAAGAGGCGTCTTCGTGATGCCGCCGCTGGTTCTTCAGCGAACCGCAGCTTGGTCGATGGTAATGGGGCGCGCCGAGGGTGTCAAGACCGCGCGCCAAAGCTTCACTCACGGCTTTCGGTGAAGCTTTAGGTATCGAGAGCGCCGAGATAGCGCAGGAGTTTCGGGAACGCGAAAGCATCGCAAGACGCGCTCTTTCAGGCGTGCGCGAGTTCATGGCGCAAGGCCGATTCCAGATCCGGATAAAGGAACTCGAAACCGCTCGCGAGAAGCTTTCGCGGCAAGACGCGCGCGCTCGATAACACCAACTCTTCGGCCATTTCGCCGAACGCGAGGCGCAAGGCGAAAGCCGGCACCGGCATGAACGTCGGGCGGTGCAAGACGCGACCCAAAATTTGCGTGAACTCTTCGTTCGTCACCGGTTTCGGCGCGACGGTGTTGACCGGGCCGCTCAAGTCTTCACGCTCCAAGGCGTGAACGAAGGCGCGAACCACATCGTCCAACGCGATCCAGCTCATCCACTGACGCCCGTTTCCGACCTTGCCCCCTAACCCGAATTTGAACGGCGTCAGGATTTTCTGCAAAGCCCCACCACGCCCGCTGAGCACCATGCCGATGCGCATATGGAGGGTGCGGATTCCGGCGCTACGCGCTTGGTCGGCAGCCGCTTCCCACTCGCGGCAGACATCGGCGAGAAAACCTGTGCCGGGGGCGCTGTCTTCGGTCAGAATTTCGTCGTCTCGGTCGCCGTAGTAGCCCGTGGCGGAAGCGCAGATGAAAGCTCGCGGTTTATGGTTCAACTGGGCCAGCGTCTCAGCCAGAAAGCGCGTGCTTTTGACGCGACTATCGCGCACGCGTCGCTTCTTATCTTCATCCCACCGCCCATCGGCGATGCTCTCGCCAGCCAGATGGATCACCGCCTCGCACTCCTCCAAAAAGCCGTCATCCATTTGCCCAAGCATCGGATTCCAAAAGATTTCGGTCGAGCCATCGGGCCTTGCGGCCGTTGGTTTACGCCGGACCAGCCTGATCACTCGATGCCCTTTGGAGAGAAGAACCGGCACGAGCGCCGAGCCGATCAAACCGCTCGCCCCTGTCACTACGACTCTCATCGCGTGCTCCCCCCTCTATACACGCTCGCTTGTTCTGTCGGGCAAAAACGTAGGTATCAGACGAGAAAGTGCAAGCAATTCATTTGAGCGTGGCAGCTTAGCCGCTTGTTTTCACGAGGCCGTCACGCTTTTCTGAAGAAAAGCTCCTTGAAGGATCTGACGACCTTCACATTACTTGAACAAAGACGCTTGAAAAATTCTGCAGCGCTTAGCCCTTGCCGGAACGCTGCTTCAAGGCCTCACGCGCCACCTCTCGATCATCGAAATGAACCTTTTGCCTCCCGATGATCTGGTAATCTTCGTGCCCCTTGCCGGCAATTATCACAACATCGCCCGGCTTTGCAAGAGCGATGGCGCGCAAGATCGCCTCGCGCCGGTCGGGGATCTTCTCGTAAAGCTCGCTGACTTGGCGCAACCCGACTTCGATTTCGGCGATGATCGCTTCTGGGTCCTCCGTCCGCGGATTGTCTGAGGTGACGACGACGAGATCGGCCAGCTCGGCTGCCGTCCGCCCCATAGGGGCGCGTTTGGTCCGGTCGCGATCGCCGCCACAACCGAAGACGACGATGACGCGCCCGCGTGCGAGCGCGCGCGCGGTGCGCAAGACGTTGGCCAACGCATCTTCCGTGTGAGCGTAATCGACGATGACCGCGAAATCCTCTGCGTGTGCGACGCGCTCAAACCTGCCGGGAGCCCCTGCACATTTTTCGATTCCCCTTCGTATCGAGTTGAGTTCATAACCGAGCGCTAATCCTGCGCCGACCGCAGCGAGCGTGTTGTAGACGTGCGGTTGACCGACGAGCGGAGAGCTGACGGTGGTTCGCCCCGCTGGCGTTTCCAACGAGAAACTCATGCCGTCGAGCGAAATCGTGACGTCGCGCGCCGTGACATCGGCGTTGCGCTCGACGGCGTAGGTGATGATCGGGGTCCCCGCCCGCGCTAGGTCGCGCGCCAATTCCGCGCCTCGTTCATCGTCCAAGTTGACCACCGCCACGCGCGGTGGTCCACCGGACAAGCCTTCGAACAAGCGCCGTTTGGCGGACCAGTAGCTCTCCATCGTCCCGTGGAAGTCGAGGTGATCGCGCGAAAAGTTGGTGAAGACGGCAGCGGCGAACTCAAGTTCATCGCACCGGTGCAGTTCGATGGCAATCGAAGAGCATTCCATCACGGCAGCGCGACAACCGCGTTCCACGGCGCGTCGCAGATAACGCTGCGTATCGCTCGCCTCAAGCGTCGTGCGTTCTGCCGCAATGCGCTCCGCGCCGATGCGATATTCGACCGTGCTCAGCATAGCGCACGGGTCGCCCGAAGCCTCGGCGATACTGGCGACCAGATAGGTCGTCGTCGTCTTGCCGTTGGTCCCGGTGATGCCGACGAGTTTCAGTTCGCGCGACGGATGATGATGCACAGTGGCAGCGGCTTTGGCGAGCGCGACGCGCGCATCTTTGACGCGCACCCAAGCGACCTCACATCCGGCAGGAGACGCAAGCTCGGAGACGACGGCGCAAGCGCCGCGCGCAATGGCTTCGGAGACGAAAGCGTTGCCGTCCGCCTGTTGACCGCGAATCGCGACGAACAAGCTTTGATCGCTGACCATGCGCGAATCGTGCGTGACGTCACGCACCACGATCGCCGGATCGCCACAAAGCTCGCCTCCCACAACGCGCGCTATCTGGCCGAGCGTCGCGGATGATTTTCCCAGTCCGTCGTTCATTGGTTCACCACATAGAGGCTTTGCAAAGGGCATGCGCCCATTTTGAGCGCGCCTTTCTCAACCACTGATCAAGTAGATCAGGCCGCCGATCGCGCCGACGACGAGCAACACGATCAACGCGACGCAGCCCACAACCGCGAGCTTGAATTTTCGGTAGCGTTCTGGGTCAGGAGGCGATAGCGGATTTTGCGGGAAATATGGCGGCGGCGTATCGGTCATTCCTTCTCCTCAAGCAGTTCGTTTTCTCCCGAAAGAGCTGACAGTTTGACACTCCCACGGCGCGCAGCGCGTGGGATTCACGGTTCGTCGCCACTTGCCCGCGATACGCAGGTCTTACAGCGGCTCCCCAAGCGTTTTGCGTCTCGGTATGCCCTACCGCGACGGGGATATGTTTTATCCCTTCGGCCCGGATGTTCTCTCGCCGCGTTCAGGTCCCGGTCATGCACCGCCCCACACTCGCAGGTCCAGAGCCTCAGTATAGCGCGCTTGCCTCCCACCCTGTTATGTGCCCCTGCGGGGCACGTGGGGGAGTCCATCTATCCCACCCCTGAAGGGGATGGGTTTTATAGCTCCCCCACACCCCCTCTTTTCTATAACAGCGACGCTTGCTGCGACCAACGCGAGCGCAATCGGCGAACGGGTCGCACCATCCCCACATCGCCCGCTTGCCTCTGCGCAATGCTCGTCTGCGACGCGCGATCACCCTTGTTTTCGCCTTGCAGCCCAAAGTCGGTCCAAGCCAAATGTCAAGCTCAGACCGACTCGCGGAAAGCTCAAGGCTAGCTCGAACCGCAAGGGCGGCAACTTTCTGGAAGTGCTCCGGAAGTCTTTGCTTCGTGGTAATCATTCTCGCGATTTTTCTGCGGCAACTCTCCGGAAGCGCTCCTGAAGCGCCTGCGCCCGGCAAGCTGGACGCAGAGCCAAGAACTAGGGATTCATCTTGATCGGGACGAACACTAGGGTCATCTCCTCGTGAAAGAGATGACCCTAGCGGACCTTCAAGATGAAGCATCAAAAATCGAACTTGATGGCCAGTTGCAGTTCGCGCGGAGTTAAAAAGGTTCGCGGCGTGCCGAAAGCGGCAGAGGCGGGCGGCGCGCCGAACTGCAATGTGCCCGCACTGTCGACCGTAAATCCGCGGTAGTAAGTCGAATTGACGGTCGCGACGTTGGCGCGATTGAAGAGATTGAAGCCTTCGACGATCAAGCTCAAACGCGCTTTTTCGCCGATTCGTATGCGGCGCGCGAGGCGCAGGTCGAACTGGTAGGTCGCTGGCGTGTAGAACTGATTGCGTCGCGTGGTCGGCACGCGATCGTTCAATTGATTGCCATCGCGGTTCGGGTCTCCGCTGATGCCAGCCGAATAGGGGAACCCGGACTGCAATTGGATGATCCCGGAAAGAAGGTAGTCGCTCAACGCGGCGCGCAAGAAACGGTTCTCCGTGCGCGTAAAACGTCCGAACTCGAAGACGGGGCTGAAGACGAAACGCTGGCGCTGATCAACATCAGCGGCGCTCCACTCCGCCCGCAAGTTGAACGGGTTTTCGACCACCTTGGCATCATCGCCGCTGCCGGGCACCACAGCCGTCTGGTCCGGCTTGTTATCTTTGGCTTTTGCGAGCGTGTACGCGGCGATGAATTGCACCCCGCGCGCGAAACGGCGCGTTAATTGAACGGCCAGCCCGTTGTAGAGCGAATCGGCGCTGCTCTCAAACAGGTTGATGCGCGTGTAGTTAGCGAACGGACGGGTCGCGGGAAAGCGCAACACCTTGAAGGATTGTCCATCGTAGCCGATGCCCGGCGTTTCAACCGGCGGGAAGAGGTTGATGTCGCGCGTCCGCGATAGGTGTACGCCCCGGAAGAAGAGGTAAGTGACGGACAAACTCGTGTTGGGCAGCAGCTCACGCTCGACGCCAAGCCGCGCTTGTTGCACGTAAGGCTGAACGTAGTTCTCTTCAAACAGGAAGAGGTTGGGCCGCACAGGCGCACCCGTGCCCGGCGGAGGCGGCGATTTGAAGATCTGCGGATAGGTCAACCCAGCGGCGATGATGGCCGCGTTGCTCGTCAAGTTAACGCCAACGACGTTGATGCCGTTTTGTGAATGGGCGGTGGAGACCATGATCGCCGGCGTGCGCCCGTAGAAGATGCCGTAACCGCCGCGAACGACGGTCTTTTCATCAGGCGAATAGGCAAAACCGATGCGCGGCGCGAAGTTGTTCGCGTCTTTGGGCCGCCGACTCGTGTCCAGCTTAGCGGCGAGAAGTTGCGGGTCGGGGTTGCGGACTGGCGGCTGCGCTAGGCTTTGGTAGTCGTAACGCAGACCGGCGTTGATCGTCAGCCGCGGCGTCGCACGCCAATCGTCCTGCACGAAAGCAGCGTAGTCGGCGCTGTTCGGGCGCGTCACCGGACCAGAGGTGTTCGGTCCGGCGAAGTTTTGACTGAAGGCGGAAGGACGGTTGGCGGCGAAATCGGCGTAGGAATTGAACGTATATTGTCCGGTGAAGAAGCCGGGGAAGAAGTTGTAGATGCGATCGAAGTTTACGTCCACGCCTGTCTTCAAGTTGTGCCGTCCGAGGACGAAAGAGATGTTGTCGATGAATTGGGCGCGGCGAATGGTCGTCTCGCGCGGACTGAAGTTGTTGCGTCCGATCAAGAGGAAGCCGCTGCCCGTCTGGATGCGCGCTTCTGGCTGATCGCTGTTGGCGGTGCCCGGTTCGGCATCGCGCGCGACTTGGAAACGAAATTCGTTGAGCACGTTGTTGCTCAACGTGGAGGCGAGCGTGCCCGAGAGCGTTGTGGTTCGCGCCAAGCTGTTGCCGGAATGCTCTTCCGTGCCGAGCGGCCCGGTGAACTCGTTGTTCACGCCGGTGAAGTTCTGCCGGTTGAAGCGCAACGAGAGCTGATTGCGCGCGCTGAGGACGAAATCCAATTTCAACATGTACACATCTTGGTTGCGGTTCACCTTGTAGGTGTTCAGCTTGGGCAACAACAGCGCTTGAATGGATGGCGGTTGATTGAAGAAGTTGGGCGGTTCGACCGGATTCGGGATATTGGTCCGCTGCCCATCGTAGGTGAAGAAGAAGAAGGCGCGATTCTTTCTGATAGGGCCGCCAAATCTGCCGCCGAATTGGTTGATCTGTGATGGCGGACGCTTGTTCGGCAGACCGCGTTGCGCTTGCGTCGCCTTCAAGCTCGGCGAATTAGCGTTCAAAGATTCATCGCGGAAATATTCGAAAGCGCCGCCGTGAAACTCGTTCGTGCCGGAGCGCGTGACGACGTTGATGACGGCTCCGCCAGCGCGCCCGAATTCAGCGGAAAAACCGTTCTGGTTGACTTGGAACTCCTGCACCGATTCTTCCGAGAACTGATAGGGCGGGCGCACCCCTGTGCGACCGAACGCCTGTCCGAAGAAGGTGTTGTTGTTATCCACGCCATCGACCTGAAGGTTATTCAAAGTCCCCTTCTGCCCGCCAACGGCAAGATCCCCGGTGCGCGTCGGATCGCGGATCACACCGGGCGTGAGCGTCGCAAAATCCAAGTAATTGCGTCCGCTCACAGGCAGGTTTTCAATGGCGCGCAGATTGACGACCGAAGAGACCGAAGTGCGCGTGGTTTCGACCAACGGAGCTTCGCCCGTCACGACCAATTCGCCGACGACGCCGCCGGGCGAAAGACGCCAATCCAGCGTCACCTTGCCGCCGACGGTGACCACCACGTCGCGCGCTTCAGCCGGCGCGAAACCGCTCCCTTCGACGCGCACCGTGTAGGAACCGGGCGGCAGGAGGATCAATCTGTATTGGCCGCTCTCATCGGTCGTGACGCTTTTGGTCAAACCGGTCTGCTGGTTGGTCGCCGTCACGGTCGCGCCGACGACGACGGCTTCCTGCTGGTCCAGCACTCTCCCTTCGATGTTGCCTGTGGTCGCTTGCGATTGCGCCGCACACGCAACGCACAGCGAGAAGAGCAAAACGAGACACGCGCACACGTGACGTATGCCCAGAAAGAGTTTCATCTTCTCCCTCCTCAAGTTTTTCGCCTCAAACGAGGCTCGAAATGTCGCGGCCTTTTTCGCGTCCATTTGCTTCAAGAGGCAGCTCTTTGCGGCGAGATCAAATCACATCCCGCCCGTGCCGTTCAACCCGCCGTTCGCTAAATCCACGTTACGCGCAGCGAGCGGCGAGGATGCTAAAACTTGGAGAGCGCTCTCGGTCTCGCAAGCGCGGCCAGCGCCTTTCCCGTCTGGTTGTTTTGAGACCGGAAACGCGCGCCATCGTCTGCGTGGCGCGGAGAACGCCCCAATGCGCTCACCCGGCGAAGATGGAAACCGGAAACGTGAGCAATCGGGCACTCAATCTTTGACTGCGACCGACGGGGAGTAGTAAAACCGTCAACGCCGTGAAGATTCTGCCGCGCCTGGAGGCGTTCAATGAAGCGGGTTTTCATCGCGCTGCTGCTCTTTTCGCTCGCGCTCGGCGATGCGGCAGCCCAAAAGCCGCGAACCGCGTACGACATCATCATCCGTCAGGGGCGCGTCGTCGATGGCACGGGGCGCGCTTCTTTCATCGCCGATGTCGCCATCCAAGGCGACCGCATCGTGCGCATTGGACAGTTGCGTGGCGCGCGCGCCGCGCGTGAAATCGACGCGCGCGGGCAGGTGGTCGCGCCCGGATTCATCGACATGTTGGGCCAGTCGGAGATATTCTTGCTCATCGACCCGCGCGCGATGAGTAAGGTGATGCAAGGCGTAACGACCGAGATCACCGGCGAAGGCGAATCGGTCGCTCCCATGAGCGATCGGATTATCCGCGAGAACGAGGATTTCTATCGCCGCTACGACCTCAAGGTCGATTGGCGCACGCTCGATGAATACTTCCGCCGCCTCGAACGACAAAGGATCGGGTTGAACATCGGCACTTTCGTCGGCGCCACGCAAGTGCGCGAATACGTCATCGGTTACGAGAATCGCGCCCCAACCGCGGCGGAACTCGAACGGATGAAGCAGCTCGTCGCTGAAGCGATGCGCGACGGCGCGCTCGGACTTTCGACCTCTTTGCAGTACGTTCCAGCTCGTTTCGCCAAAACGGACGAGATCATCGAGCTGGCCAAGGTCGCACGCGCTTACGGCGGCATCTACGCGACGCATCAGCGAAGCGAAGCCAACGCCATTGACTCTTCGCTCGAAGAGGTCTTCGAGATCGCGCGGCGCGCGCAAATACCGGTCGAAATTTGGCACCTCAAAACGGCCTACAAGAAGAATTGGGGACGGATGCCGGAAGTCCTGCGCCGCATCGAACAGGCGAGGAGAAGCGGGCTGGATATCACGGCAGATGTCTATCCGTACACGGCGGCGAGCACCTCTTTGACGGCGTGCCTTCCGCCATGGGTGCTCGAAGGGGGCATCGAAAAGACGCTCTCGCGGCTCGCCGACGCGCAGACTCGCGCTTCTTTGAAGCGCGAGATCATGACCGATTCCAACGACTGGGAGAACATCTACTTGGGAAGCGGCGGCGCAAGCGGCGTGCTCATCGGATCGGTGGTCAACCCGGCGCTCGAAAAGTATCAAGGCAAGCGCTTATCGGAGATCGCGGCGGAACAAGGGAAAGATCCGCTCGATGCGCTCTTCGACTTCATCATCGCTGACCGCGGGCAGACAGGCGCCATCTACTTCATGATGAGCGAGGATGATCTGCGCGCCGCTTTGCGCGCCCCGTTCATCTCGATCTGCACGGATAGCGGCGCGCGCGCGACCGACGGACCTCTCTCCGGATCGAAATCACATCCCCGCGGCTGGGGCAGCTACCCGCGCATCCTCGCTCGCTACGTGCGCGAAGAACAGCTCCTGACGCTCGAAGAGGCGATTCACAAGATGACCGGACTGCCGGCAGCGCGCGTTCGCTTGCGCGACCGCGGACTGCTGCGCGAAGGCTACTTCGCCGACGTCGTCATCTTCGACCCCGAAAAGGTTCGCGACCGCGCGACCTTTGAGAATCCAAACCAGTATCCGGAAGGCATCAACTTCGTCATCATCAACGGACAGATCGCCGTTGATCAAGGCAAACACACTGGCACGCTCGCCGGGCGCATCATACGCGGCCCCGGCTATGCGAATTCGCCACGAAGATAGGGAGCAAAACGCCTCGACGACCAAACTGGATCTTCCGCTCTCCGAACGCTCGTCGGGCGACGGTCGGATCCTGCGAAAAGTCGCGGTGACGTGCGGCATCTGTTCAAAGCCACGAACGCTGAACTAAGTCGGATTCTGCGAAAAGTCGCGGCAACGGGGAAAAAGAGGCCGATGGTGGGAGGCTATCACCATCGGCCTTTAAGTGCTTGCCCTCTCTGCCAAATTCGTTAGGCCGGAGCGTTAGCGATGCATTGCTTGCGCGCTTGCTTGGCGGCTTGGATGGCATCTTTGCGCTCTTTGCCCTTCTTGCCCTTGGCCGCTTTCACGGCAGCGACGTAATCATCCTGGCATTTCTTGACGGCGGCCTTGTGCTCCGGCGAAGGTTTCGACCTTTTGTTTTGTTTCGCCGTGGTCTGTGCCTGCGCAACGGAGAAGGCCAATCCGATCGCAGCTACGGCTGACAAAGCGCTATGCAAGATCGCACGTTTCATCATTAGTCTCTCCTCACGCGAAAGAATTTCGGCTTAACGCCGCATCAAGAATCAGCAAAAACTCGCACTTCTCTCCCAAGCAAACAGCGCACCACATCGCGCCCGCCAGGCGTTCACCTGAATGGCTCGAAAAACGCCACTTGTCATGCAAGCAAACAGCGGACAAAGTGTGGCGCTTTTGTCTTCGGCGACAACTTCGCCACGCTTGAAACTCGATGCGAGCCGAAAGTCGGTTGGCTTTCGGGGCAAGGGGCCGAACAAAGCCGAACGCACGTCGCTAATGCGTCGGCAAGATGCAAGCCGAAAGGATGGGACGTTGAACCGTCGGAAAAGCGACCGAGCTAGCTGGCGCGATCAGTGCGTGCATTATCGTGTTTGACGCTGAGCCAGCAGCAACGACTCATGACGAATCGCAGCCGAGCGTTGCCGCCAACGCCTATTACCACGTCTGGCGCCGAACTAGCGGCAAAGACAGCTCTCCGGCTGTCAGTGGTTCTCCTCAATGAAGCTTGAATTCGACGACCACCGGACGATGATCCGAAGCCGGCGTATCAACAACCCACGCGCGTTCCACGCGCAGTCGGTCGAAACCGCGGTAAAAGACGTAATCGATCCTTTTGATCGGTTCATCAGCTGGGAAGGTGAAGCCATTGGCCGTCGGGCCCCGCCGCGCAACCCACGCATCGGCGAGCGCAAGACACATGGCCTTGTAGGTCTGCCCGGTCGGCTCATCGTTGAAATCGCCCGCGACGATGAGCGGATCGCGGATGTGATCGAGCGCGTTCAACAACTGTCTGGCCTCGAAGAGCCTGCCATCGGCGAACTGATAATCGAGATGCGTTGTGACGAACTGAAGGCGAACGTCGCCGATGGCGATTTCAGCTCGGATAAAACCTCGGCGCTCGGCTTCACGCAGGTTGCGGTAACGCCGGTGTTCAAAGCTCACGATGGGAAAGCGCGAAAGGATCGCGACGCCATACCAGCCGCCTTGGTAACGCAAGTTCGGCGCGAAAACGTAATCCATACCGGTCAAGCGCGCCAACCTCACGATCTGGTCCACGCGCCCGGTCCGTTCGACGCCGCGATCGACCTCCTGTAACCCGACGATCTCCGCCCGCTCGCGTTTGATCACGGCGGCGATGCGCGCAAGATCGAGCTTTTTATCCATCCCGATGCCGACGTGAATGTTGTAGCTCATCACCCGAATGGTGCGCGCTTCGGCGCAGGAGATGGCCGCAAGCGAGAAGAGGAGAAAGAGCGCGCACCGCATCGCGCTTTCAAAGAACGCGCTCGACGTATCACGGATGAACGAAGGACCTAGGTCCGACGCGCGGAATCTGTCTGATCCCCGAGATTTCACGGGTGCGCCCCTCAATCATGCGCCGCGTATTCGGCGCGTGCCCGTTCGGTCTCCGCCAAACCGGCCCACCCCGTGCGATTTAAGTTCCAGAACATCACCGCGCCGCATGAGGCGGCCAACAGGAAGAGCAAAGTCGCTTTGCCGAACGCACCGAAGACGAGTTCGCCGATGCCGAAGAGCGTCGCATAGACGAGCGCGATCCCAAACGCCCAGTTGATCGCGTTCGAGATGATCTCGTCGTTGCGTTCCGGCACCCCCTCGAGCTGTGCGATCCGCCTCCACCCCGGACCAGCCGGACGCACGCGCCGATAAAACTCCCTCAACTTCTCCTCCGGTTCCGGGGCGGTTAGAAAGGTCGCCGTCAACCAGACGAGCGTCGTCACGCCGACCGTGGTCAAAATCGATTGCGCGAAGCCGTGCGGCGTCGCAGCATCGAAGACGACGAAATAGCGGAGCGCCAGCGAAACGATGAGCGCCGCCGCCATCGCTGCCACTTCCGACCAAGCGTTGATCCGCCACCAATACCAGCGCAAGATGTAAACCAGCCCGGTGCCTGCGCCGAGCGCGAGCACCAGCTCCCAACCGCCGGTGATGCGATTCATGTAGTATGTGACGACGATCGAAAGAAGGACGATGATGAGCGTCGCAACGCGCGAAGCGAAGACGTAATGGCGTTCCGTTCCATCTCGCTTCACGAAGCGGCGGTAGAAATCGTTGATGATATAGCTTGCGCCCCAGTTCATCTGCGTCGAGATCGTGCTCATGTAGGCGGCGGCGAACGAAGCGAGCAACAAGCCGCGAAAGCCCACGGGCAGCAGATCGTTCATCGCCTGTACGTAACCGAAAGCGGCATCGGGCTGTCCTGTTTCAGGGTTCACGGTCGCGCCGCGATATAGCACGAGCGACGAAAGGGCGACCAAGATCCACGGCCACGGACGCAGAGCGTAGTGGGCGATGTTGAACCAAAGCGTCGCGAGCAACCCATGCTTTTCGTTCTTCGCCGAGAAGATCCGCTGCGCGATGTAACCGCCGCCGCCCGGCTCCGCTCCCGGGTACCACGAGGCCCACCAGTTGACCGCAAGATAGACCGCGAGCGTCAACGGCGGCAGCATCCACGCCGTTGAACCATCGCTCCAAAGGCTGATCGCATTCGGCCCGAACGGCTCTGGGCTTCCGACCGGCGTGACCGTCGCGATTTGCGCTTTCAAACCGTCGATGCCGCCGACGGCTTGGACGGCGAAGATAGCGAGCGCGATCGAACCGACCATGGCGATGACGAACTGCACGGCATCGGTGACGACGACGCCCCAAAACCCCGACAGGATCGAATAGATGAACGTGATGCCGAGACACAGTCCGAGCGCCTGCCACTTGGCCAATCCGAGCGTGCCGCTCAGAACTTTGGCCATGCCGAGATTGACCCAACCCATGATGATCAAGTTGATCGGAAGGCCCAGATAGAGCGCGCGAAAGCCGCGCAAGAAAGCGGCTGGCCGACCTGAATAGCGAAGCTCGACGAATTCGACATCGGTCATCACCTCAGCGCGCCGCCACAAGCGCGCGAAGAAGAAGACCGTCAGCATGCCGCTGGCAAGCATTGACCACCAGAGCCAATTGCCCGCTACGCCGTTGCGCGCGACCATCTCGGTCACGGCCAAAGGCGTGTCGGCGGCGAACGTCGTCGCGACCATCGAAGTCCCCGCCAACCACCACGGCATTGAACGATCCGAGAGGAAATACTCTTCGGTCGAACGCCCAGCGCGACGCGCATAATAAAGCCCAATGGCGAGCGAAAGCGCGAAATAGCCAGCGATGATCAACCAATCGATGGCGACAAGCCTCATGCTATGCCTCCCTTTCCAGAATCAGAACCCAAGACTCAGAACACGGCAAAAAGCAGGCGCGTTTCCGAACTTTCCGCTGCGGCAGCGCTGATCACCAGTGTGAGCAAGTAGGTCCTGAAATATTCTGTTGCCGCAGCGCTGGTCATGAGCATAGATGCGTTCGAATCGAACCGTTCTCAATCGAGCGTCCAGAATTCACGTCGGCCTGCCAGCGCTGCAACCTTTAACGCGAATCTTCAGCCCATCTTCTTTCAACGCCCCGAACTCTGAATCCCGACGCCCTTTCACACCTTGATGATGATCCGTTTGCGGTAAAGGATCGCCATCACGCCAAGCCAGAAGAGGAGGTAGAAGATCGCGAAGATGAGCGAAGCGTTGATGGGCTGCGCCCACGAAGCGAACAGGTTCTCATAGATGAAAGTCTTCAAGTTGCCCATCGAGCCATCGGCGCGCGGGATCTTCCACAGCAGCATCAACCGGCCCAAGATGGCCGAGAAGACGAAGACAGCGAGCGCATTGACGCCGAAGATGACGAACGGCCTGCTCCACGCGCGATATCCCTTGATGTCGATCAACCAATAGCAGAAAGCCAAGAACTGAAGCGCCAGTCCACCGGTGAAGAGCACGTAAGAGCTGGTCCAGAGCGGCTTGTTGATCGGAAACCACCAGTTCCAGATCCAACCCCAAACGACGCCGATCATCCCGAAAGCGAAGAGTCCAACCGCTTTTTCAAACGATGCCCGGTCGGTGCGCAACCAATGGCCCGTGAGCACGCCGAGAAGCGTCGTCGCAATCGCCGGAATCGTGCTCAGTATGCCTTCAGGATCGTAGACGGGCGTGTAAGTGTGACCGGCAAGAAGCGCACGATCGATGTACGCCGCCAGATTGCCCTGCTGGCCGAGATCGCCCGCGCCATATCCGGGCACAGGCACGAGCATCATCAAAGCCCAGTAAAGAACGAGCAGCGCGGCGGCGATGATCGCTTGCCCGCGCCAACCAGTCCACAAGAATATGAGCGAAGCGAAGAAGTAACAGACGGCGATGCGTTGCAGCACGCCCGGAACCCGTATCTTGGCGAAGTCAAAGTAGGGGAAGCCGTTGATGAAAAGACCGAGCGCGAAGATGATGAGCGTACGGCGGATGATCTTCCAATAGAGATCGCGTTTGCTTCCGCCCGCTTCCATGCGCCGCGCGAAAGCGAGCGTGATCGCCACGCCGACGATGAAGAGGAAGAACGGGAAGATGAGATCGGTCGGCGTCCAACCGTGCCATTCGGCGTGTTTGAGCGGCGGATAGACGGCGCTCCAAGTGCCTGGGTTGTTGACGAGTATCATGCCGGCGATGGTGATGCCGCGAAAAACGTCGAGCGACAACATGCGATTGCCGAGGTGTCCCGCTGCTGCCGGTCCAGCTTCTTCCTTCATCCCATCTCTCCTTTTCGCAAGTCGTTCAGCCGTCGAGGCAGCCCGTGGAAGCATCTTTCAGCGGCCAGATGTCAATGGTGACGTCCCAGCCGTTCGCCGATCACGTTCCGAAAAAGCTCATTCCGGGGCGTCAGCGGCGCTCCTCGGCGTCGCCGCCACATAACGTCGGACCAACCAATCGACGCCGGTGATCGCCGTACCGACGCATACGGCGAAGGCGCCGCAATCGAAAGCTCGGCGCACGTCTTCCGGACTATGCAAACGCCCCTCACAAATGATCGGCGTATGTGGCAAACGGGTGCTCAACCTCTCGACCAACTCGAAGTCCGGCCCTTGACGACCCCGCGTTTCCGGAGTGTAGCCCGAAAGCGTCGTGCTGATGAAGTCCGCGCCGCACTCTTCCACCGCCGCGACGCCTTCCGTTTGAGTCGCGACGTCGGCGAGCACCGGCGCCCTCAGTTCTTCATGCACGCGAGCGATGATCTGCTTCAACGTCTCGCCCGATGGCCGCGGGCGAGACGTGCCATCGAGCGCGACCAAATCAGCGCCGCTTCGGATCACGCGCGAGGCGGCAGCGAAAGTCGGTGTGATGTAAACGTCGAAGCCATTGTGCGCGATCTTCTCTATGCCGAGCACGGGGATGGAAACGCGCGCGCGCACGACGCGGATGTTTTCTGGTCCATCTATTCGCACGCCGACGGCGCCATTTCTCTCGGCAGTGAGAGCCAGCGCAGCGATGATCTCAGGATGCGCAAGCGGCGATCCAATCGGAGCTTGACAAGAAACGATCAAGCCGCCACGCCAACGCGCCATCAAGTCGGCCAGTCTCTCTTCGAGGTTCCTCACCTTCTGCCAGTCCTTTCCAAGTTCGAGAGGATCTCTGCGGTCGGGCCACACCCGGCGGCGCGGTAGGCAAGCAACAGCGCGCCCACTGCGGGGTCGAAGCGCGGCGCGATCAGATGTGCTGCGGGCAATTGCGCGCGCAGCTCGTGGGCGAAAAGATCACGCACCATCTCGCCGCGAAAAACGCCGCCGACGCACGCCACTTTGCAAGTCTCGCATTGCAGCCGACGCGAACAGGCGACCACCAAACGAACCAGCCACGAAACCGCATCGCTCATGATCCGTTGCGCCACTGAATCGCCTTGACGAGCAGCGGTTTCCACTTCGACGGCGAAAGAGGCCAGCCGGTCGCGATCTATGCGCCCGGCGTAGATGGCGGCGGCGAGTTCGCGGAAATCTCCCGCGTTGAAGTGGCATAAAGCGCGTCCACCGAGACTCGTCAGTTCATCCAAGCCGTCTTCTGCATGGAGCGCGCGCCGCAACCCTTCGAGAGCGATCCAGTAACCGCTTCCCTCGTCGCCGAGCAGATAACCCCAACCTCCAGATCGAACGGCGCGCCCGCGACCATCTTCACCATAAACGACCGATCCCGTTCCGGCAATGACGACGATGCCCGGCTCAGCTCCGGTCGCACCGGCGAGCGCCGCCGGCGCGTCGTGCCCGACGACGAGACGGCGCGCACGCACAATGGAACGGATTACCTCCTCTTTGAAGTCCGCGCCGCCGGTCATCGCGCAGTGTGCGGCTTCAAATTCCACTTCCGCCGGATCGGCAGCGATCTTCGCTTCTCCGAGCGCCGCGCGGACGCTCTCGCCAACGGCGCGCGCGAGCCGTTGGCGCCCACCCGGCTGCTCGGCATGATTCGATGGTCCGCTGCGACCGCGACCGCGAATATGTCCGCGCGCATCGGCAACCACCGCTTCGGTGTGACTCTGTCCACCATCTATGCCGAGAAAGAATCGCCCGTTCATCGTCTCTTCAAACCCTCGCCGCGCAAGTAGGGTCGCTTTCGCCACGACCGCGCTCTTTCGCCTCGCGCACTCTCTCACCGAAGCGACGAGACCTTTCGTCCCCTTTGATCTCGCATCGTCATCGTTTCCAGAAACGCTCGCATTCCGCCGGATCGAACTGGAGTTCCAGCAGTTCGCGAACGAAATCGTGGATCAACCCTTCGTCGGCGCGCTTATCCTCTACGCCCCAGCGCGCAGCGAGCAAATGGCCCAGCTCATGCGCGACGATAATGCGCGCTAATCCATCGCGCGAAAACCACCCGCGGCGGTGCGGCGCGCGATCAAGCGCGGTCAGATTGACGCGAATCGTACACGCTTCGCATTCGCCGACGGTGACGAGCGGCCAGCGCGCGAAATCGATGCTCACGCCGAGCCGCCGCGCGATCTCATACACGTCGCGCGTGCCGAACTCTTCAACCGCCTTTTTTGCAAGCTCCGTCATCGCGCTCAAAGTGCGCGCGGCGCGACGATGATGATCAATTCTTCGCTTTCGGCGAAGCCTTCGAGTTCCGTTCGGGCCAGCGCGACGACCTGTTCGACATCGGCCAAACCGGAAAGATCGATGATGCGCGCGCGCACCAGAAGGTGCGTATCTGGAAGCGCGCGACCGGCGTCGCCGAAATCGGTCAAGCGCGCGATCGCCTCTTCGAGATCGCGCGCCACCGTGCCGACCTGCGAGCGGATGATCTCCGCATCGCTCCTTTGCAAACGGACCACGCCCGTATGGTCCAGCACACGCACCAGTTTGCGTTTCGTCTTCCACAGACCGAACAGCGCGCGTTCGCGTCGTTCGGCGACGAAGAGGCGGAAGAACGGTGTCTCTGTGAGCAACTCGACGGCGCTCGGCGCGACCTGCATCGAACGCGCAGCCGACAAGCGGCACGCTTCCAAATCGAGCGCCATCGCCGCGCGATCCTCTCTCTTCAATTCGGTCGTGCCGAAAGCGATGGCGCGCACTAGATTTCGGCGCGCGTCCACTTCGACCTGTACTTCCACCGTCTCGGGAAGCGCACCTGCTTTGATGGCTGCTTCCGCCGCTTCGCGCCGTACCTGTAGGATATCTTCGGGAGTCGGATCGACGATGTTCCTTTCAACCGTGTCGCGCACCATTGCGAGCGCGACGCCAATGGTCGAGATCACCTCCGCCTTGCGTGCGATGCGAAAAGGCAGATTCATCATGTGCGCCGTGAAAGGCACGAGGGCCGCCGCGCCACCGCCCCCACCGATCAGTTCGACCGTCGCGCGTTCGAGCTTGTATTCGACGATCAGTTCCCCGATCTGACGCGCGACCTTGCGACAAGCGATTTCGAGCACGCGCCGCGCAACCTCTTCTTCGCTCGTGTTCAAAGCCGCCGCGAGCGGACCGAAAGCTAAACGCGCGGCTTCCGTCTCCCCGCGCGCGAACGCGCCTTCGGGGATGACGCCGAGAAGGTTTGCGGCACAAGTCGGCGTCAACGCTAGCTTTTTGCCGTCGCGCGTTTCTACCGCAACGTAATCTTCCGCATCTTCGGGCGTCGGGCGCAGGTGGACCAGCTTCGCGCCGACCAGCTCCTTCGGTTCGGCAAAAGCGGCGTAGGGCAGACCGGCGATGTGCGCCGAACGCGGGCCGACCTCGACGATCTCGCCGCGTCGCTCGCGAATCAGGCTCCCGCCAGCGATGCCGAGCGTGCGCACGTCAAGCGTGTTCAGGAATGTCCGGTGGCCGCCGACGCGCGCCGCCCGCACTTGCGGTTGTCCATCGCGGATCACCGAGATATCGGCGCTCGTTCCGCCGACCTCGATGAAGATGCCATCGGAGACACGTTCGTACATCAGGGCGCCCGCGATTCCAGCGGCTGGACCAGAGAGCATCGTCATGATCGGGCGACGATGGACCTCATCAACGCTCATCACGCCGCCATCAGAGCGCATGATCATGAGCGGCGCGCCGATGCGCGCGCGCTCGACGCAACGTGCGGTCATCTCCGCCGTCTCAACCATCTTCGGCAGAATGGAACCGTTCAACACAGCGGTGCGCGTGCGCGTTCGCAGCCCGTACAACCCAGAGACCTCGTGGCCCGAAGTGGCAAACAAGCCCAGCGCACGAGCCGCTTCGACCACGCGCTCTTCGTTCTCAGGATGGTCCACGCCGAACGCTTGCGAAGCGACGATGACGCGCGCGCCGCCGCGGCGCAAGCTCTCGATGATGGCGCTCGCCTGCGCGTCGCTGATGCCGTTTGCCGTTTGAATGAACCGATGTTCTGGCCTAAGGACCTTTCCGGGCGCAAGCTCAATGGGCGGAACGCGCGTGTCGCGGCGCGCCTTCCACGCCTCAAGACCGCTGCCCATTCCGATGACGCCGACCGGCGCGACATCGCCCTCCAAAAGCGCATTGGTCGCTTGCGTCGTCGAGTGCGCGATGAAGATCACCTCTTCCGGCTCGATGCGAAGATCCACAAGCACGCGCTCGATCGCTTCGATGATGCCGCGCGCGACGCCTTCCGCAGCGCTGTGCGTCGTCGGAACCTTCAACTGTCCGATGACTTCGCGCGTCTCGTGGTCAACGACCACGGTGTCTGTGAATGTGCCGCCGACGTCGATGCCGACGCGAACACGCCGCCGCGTCGCTCGCGATTCGTTCGCCACCTCGCTGTTGCGCTCCGCACACATGATCCGACGTCCGCTCGACTCAGCAAGCGATAGCCATTCATCTCCTCTCGCGCTCTTCGGTGATGAACGCGACGCGCCAAACGCGCCGTTCGTTCATCGCCTCTTTATCAACGCCGGCTGGCCACGCAGCATTGAGATAGTGGGCCCGATCATGCTCACAAGCGCTTCGATACATCGCTGGCTGGGATCCCGCTCCGAGATCGAACGCTGGAACCAGCCCACAGACTCGCCCGAACAGCATCTCGATCGCATCGAACGCCATCTCAAAGCCCTCTTCAGACCCACATCGCCGCAACAACTTTGACCGCCTTCGACGTTCAGCGGCTTTCCGCCCGCTTACTTCCGAGCTTTTTCCGTTCTTGTGCCCAGAGGTTGCGTCCGCAGTCCAGCGCCGATCTCGAACATGCCTGGGATGCCAACAGGCAAGCGGCCAGCGACTTCAATCTCACCGAAGAGCGCACGCACGGCGGCCTCCTGCGCCACATCTTCGATGGCGTAGGCGGTCATGTACACTGGGGCATCCGGGAACTGACGGATTAGGTACGGACTGCCGAAGGCGATTACCGCCGTCCGCTTGCCGAGCGCGAGAAGGCGGCGGATGAACTCGGCTTGCTGGTCAGGCAATGCGACTGTTCCCTTGAGCGCGGCGCGCTTGACGAACGAAGCGACGATGATGGTCTCGGCTCGCGACGCTTCTGCGATCATCGCTCGGTATTCGGCCTCGGTCGTGCGCGGATCGACCTTGAGTATGCGCGCGCCTTTTGCGCGCCGCCCGATCTGCGGGATCAGCGCTCTTCCCTCTTCCGGATCATCATCTGCAGCGATGACGATCCAGAGCGCGCTAGCGGCTTGCGACTGGTCCAGCGGGAGCAACCCGCCCTCGTTTCGCAGCAGCGTCATGGAACGCTCGGCGACGCGGCGCGCCTCCTGAAAGTTCTCCGGTCTTTCCACCAGACGATTAACAGCGTTCGGATCGACCGTTCTTCTCTGGACCAATCCCAATCGGTACTTGGCGCGCAACAGACGGCGAACCGATTCGTCGATCCTTTTCTCTTCGATCTCACCACGCCGCACGGCTGATTCAATGGCGTCAATCGCGGCGGTCGGATCCGGTGGCAGCAGGGCCACATCGGCTCCGGCTTTGATCGCGCGCACGGCTGCCTCCGCCCCCGGATAGTTCTTCGTGATCGCGCCCATCCCCAGCGAGTCCGTAACGATGATGCCGCCGAAGCGCAACTCTCCGCGCAGAAGATCGGTCGTGATCTGCGGCGAGAGCGTTGCCGGATGTCGGTCGCCCGTGACCTTCGGCAAAGCGACGTGTGCCGTCATGATCGCATCAACGCCCGCTTCGATGGCGGCGCGAAACGGCACAAGTTCCACTCGATCGAGACGCGCGCGATCGACCTCGATCGTCGCCAGCCCGATGTGCGAGTCGGTTGCCGTGTCGCCGTGACCGGGGAAGTGTTTGGCCGTGGCCAACGCGCCACCATCGCGCACGCCGCGCACGAAAGCGGCGACGAAACGCGCGACCTGTTGCGGATCGGCGCCGAAACTGCGAACGTTGATCACAGGGTTGTCGGGGTTGTTGTTGATGTCGGCGACCGGCGCGTAGAGCCAATGAACGCCGATGGCGCGCATCTCTTCGGCGATGATGCGCCCTTGACGATACGCCGCTTGCACGTCGCCCGTTGCCGCCACGCCCATGTTGTTCGTAAAGGGCGTGCCGTTCTTCATCTGCATGCGCAGCCCACGTTCGTAATCGGCGGCGATCAGAAGCGGAAGCTTCGAAAGGCGCTGCATCTCATTGGTCAACGCGGCGACCTCGTTGGGGCTACCGCCGCGTACGATGAAGCCGCCAACGCGATTCTGTTCGATCTGGCGTCGCACCTCGGCGAAACGCTCGCTGTCGAAGTTCATGAATTCGCTCGACGCGGCGACGACGATCATCTGCCCGATCTTCTCGCGCAAAGAGAGGGCGCGCAGCGTCGCCTCGACCCACGCTCTTTCGTTCGACACATCCTTCTGTCTCCAGGCAAATAGCGGCGCGTCGCTGAGCAGCAGGACCAGAACCAAGAGCCCGCCCAAAACTTTTCCGCCCGCCGCATCGCACCGCTTTGCACGCTCGCTCCTTCTTCCCATCGTCATTTAGCTTTACCTCGGATGTCGATCTTCTCTGCGCCGCGCGCTTCATCCGTCACGACGACGCGCACATGCTCGGGCGATGGACAGCGCATGTCGGTCAGGCGCGCTCGCGTCATCGGCAAACGCACGGCGGTCGCTCCTTCACCGCGCAGCAAGTGGACCTCCAGCCATTCGGCGCCGGTCACCTGCGCTTCGGTCGGCTGCGCAGGCTTGCCTTCATTGTACCTTTGATCGATGGCATTGACCCGCTTGAACTGGCGCGGGATACGCGGTTGAAATCCGCGCGCATCGAACTCCGTTTGAAAGATCCGTTTCGGCTGTGGACCAGCATCGGCCACGACCAAACGCAATTTTCCCGGACCAGCGACCAGAACGGCCATCGTCACCACGTCTCCGGGCCGCCAGTAGAATTCAGGCTGGGCTGGCGCTTCCGCCCAACGTTCGTTGCGCCAGAACGGATGCCAAGCGTCGCGCACGGCGCTCCGTTTGCCCTTCTCATCGACCGAAAAGGACCAGGTAAGTCCGGCATCAATCTCCTGCTCTCCTGCGCGACCGCCCATGTAGACGGAGAAGTTATCGAGCGGTTGACCGTCTTTCGGATCGAGACGCGCCGGGTCCGTCTGCGGCTGGCCAAGTTTGACGACGCCGATGATACCGGTCCAGCGATCGAAACTCGAAACCGCCTTGCGGTAGTAAGCGCCTGGGAAGCATGGCAGCTGAGCGGCGGGCGGCACTTCCGCCGCGCTTTCGGTCGAACCGGCAATCCTCACTGCGTCACCGACCTTCAGATGCGCGATGATCCAGCGTCGCGCCGCGCCGTGCGCGCTCAGGACGAAACCCTCTTTGCCGATAGCGACCGGGCCGGGATCGCTTTTGCCGTCCAAATAGACGGCCTTCGCGCGATCGCGGATTTCGACCACTTTGCCGCCGACGACGTAAACATCGACGCCCGAAGCGTTGGGCGGATCCTTGCGATATTTTTCGGGCGAGTAGATGACAAGCTGATCGTCGCGCCGCACGACGTCTTTGCCGCTGACGACGTAGCTTGCGCCGTCTGGCGCGAAGACCATCTCCGACGTTTTCTGCCCGCGCGCTGCCGAAGCGAGCAGCAGAAGGACAAGTAGCATGCCAAGCGTGCGCATTACGATCTCCTCTCTTTTGGACTTCAATCCACGTTCAGAAACTCTAAAGGAACATCAACGCGCCGAGAACGAGTCCGCACAAGCAGACGAGCATCATCGTCGCAAGCGAAGCGCGCGTGATCTCTTCGACGCGCACTCCGGCGTAGTTCGCCACCCAAACGTTCTGCGTGTTGGTCGGGTCGCAAACGTTCTGCACCTGCACCACCGACATGATCGCCGCAAGAAGCGCGAGCGGCGGCAAAGCTCCAGCCGCGAACATGATCGAGTAGACGCCGATGCCGACGCCGAACGGATTGAGCGGCCCGCGATAGAGCGCCAGCGGCGAAAGCAGACCGAAAAAGAGCACGTAAGCGACGGGCGAACGCAAAGGGACGGTGGCGACGAGCGGCGTCAACGCTTCCCTCACAACAGGAAGAGTGAGCGCGTTTAGAAGCATTCCGATGCCGATCATCAAGATGGCTGCCGGAGCGCCATCTTCAACGCCGCGCACGGCTGCTGCCGATAGCGTGCGAACGGCGACGCGCGGTTCAGTCAACAGCACGCCGAAGAGCGCCCCCGCGAGAAAGGCCGGAAGCTCACGCCAACCGAACCCGACGTAGAGCACGAGCGGCACGAAGGGCGTCAAAAAGGCGATCAACGGAACGCGCTTTTTCCTCGCCTCACGGGCGAGCAGCTCTTCTTTAGCCGCCACAGCCCAGAGACGAAGTTCTGGGGCGCGCTGCGCGGCGATGAAGACATAGATGGCAACGGCCACCGCCGTGATAAGGCAAAGTCCAAACGCAAAGCGCGCTACCTCCGGCGGGAGCGGGGCATCTGGAGCGATCTGCAAAAGTTCCCGGTAAAGACGCCAGAGCGCGATATTGAAGACGAAGCCGGTGGCAAACGCCATTAGGAAGAAGACAGCGGCGAGCCTTCTCGGAATCCCAAGGCTCATCATGATCGGAAGCACGAGCGAACCGACCATGATGATCGCGCCGAGCCCTGTGAGCGAGGTGAAGAGAATGGCCGTGACGATCATCAACGCGGCAGCGACGATCATGGGACGATCGCCGCCGTACTCAGCCGCGCGTTTGATGATCTCTTCGGCGATGCGCGTCTGAATCATCACGCGCCCGAGCATCGCGCCAGCGAAGACGGCGACATAAGCGGGCGCGAGTTTGACGGCCCCGGCAGCGATCACGTCGTTGAGGATCACCGAAGGAGGCGCCCCGACCAGAATGGCAACCGCCACAGCCATCGCCGGCACGGCGATGATCGCCGGGATGACGCGCGCGAACATCAACGCGGCGAACAGCGCGAAGATCAAAAGGAGCAAAATCCCAAGCATAAGTTCTCACCAGCGAGGGCGCGCGACCGATGAATCGTTTCGCACTTCACGCTCGCCTTTCACCTCGACAAGCACACGGCCCATGAAAACGTCCTCGCCTTTCCACAGCGGTTAAGCATCGGAACCGTTTCGCTCGCGACGAGGAGTTCAATTGTTGAGCGCGATCGATTGTAGAAGATTTCCGCCGCTCGGTCCGCCCAGCACGAACATGGCTTCGTAGCTGACGGTGCTGCCCGGCGCGACCGAGAAGCTGTAGTATCTGACGTTCGATCCTGCCGAAACGACCATGCTGCGCCAAACGCCGTCGCTGCCTCGGTAAGCGATCGCGGCGCTTGCCGAAGGGTTGGCTTTCAAGTTGACTGAAAGCTGACGCGTCTTCGCCCCCACATTGGTCACTTTGCCCTTGACGACGTAGACCACTCCCCAGTTTCCGAGGTTCGGGTATTTCCCCTCGCCGTCTGAGCGAGAGAAAGGGTCGATCCGTCCCCAGCCCGGCATGTCGAAAGCGAACATGTCGCTGGCGACGGCGTTGGCGTTGTTTGCTGGACCGATGTTCGTGTACCAACCATTGGGGCGAATCACAGAGCTTCCATACGCGCCCGAGTTCAAGTCGTAGCTCCGGTAACTGACGGCGAGGACGCCCGCCGGATCACCATCACCGACGACGAAATCGACATCGGCGGCGATGGCCATTGTGTTCGGATTGAGTCCTTTGTAAACGCGCGCCTCATCTGTTCCGTCCGGCTCGATGCGCCGCACGTACCCGATGTACGTCGTCGAACCATCGAGCGCGCCGAAACTTCGATAAGCGATGTGATTGATCGTTACGCTGCCGCCATCAACGTTGAAATCGATGACGCCGCTAAAAAAGGTGTTGTTGGCAACCGCTGCATCCTGACGCATCAACCACAGCACGCGCCCCGGCCCGACCGTGTAGGAAGTGCCCGACGTCGAGTAATTGCTGAGCATTTGCGCGAAAGGCCGCCCCCCTTGGACGCTCGCTTCGAACCCACTTCCTTGCACCGTGACGGTTACCGAAGTCGAGTTCGGATTGTAGAGCTGTATGCCGTAGCCGATGGTGAAGCCCGTGCGGTTGAGGTGTTCGAAGTAGCAACGCTGTTTGCCCTGCACGCCGGTCGCGCGCATGATCGCAGCATCGCCGTAATTGCTGTCGCCGAGATCAGCGGCAGTGATCTGTTCGGGGTTGTTGACGTAGATCAACGCGCGCCCACCGCCCTGCACGTACTTGATCTCAGGAACGGTCGCGCCCCTCACACCGACGCCTGAAATCAGCGCCATCGAGGCGATGAAGACCATGGCGAACACCCCACTCGTTCCACAAAGGTTCGACTCCTTTTTCATGCGCCCTCCTGCGATGCGCAAAAAGCGGGGTCGGGCGATCGCGGGGCCGCAAAGAGCGCGTTTGCCTTCGGCCCCGCGAAAACGCCTAGAACGTGTATCGCACGACGAGTTAGATGGTGCGTGGACTATTCCCTTGCGTCGTGACCTGACCGAACCCAGGCGAGGCGTTCGGGTTGTTCGCCAGATTCGGCACCGGCGCGATGCTGACGTTGGCCGCCGGCGTTCCGAACACGACGAAGTTAAAGGCGTTCAGGAACTCCGCTCGCAACTGCAATTTCTGCCGCCCCTCGTTCCAAAAGAAGTTCTTCAACACGGACAAGTTGACGTTCTTGTAGGTGTCGCGCCGCACATCGTCATAGGTTCGCGCCGCGTTGCCGAACTGAAAATCTGGCGGAACGGCGAAGGCGTCAGTGTTTATCACAGGCAGGCCAGCGCGCGCGTTCTGCCGATATTTCGAACCGGACAGCTCCGCACTGACGCCGGGCACGCGATCAGGGCGCCGAGTAGCGTTGCCGATGCCGGCCAGTCCTGAAACCGGGAAACCAGCGACGACAACCTGGAAGGGCGCGCCAGATTGGTAGAAGATCGAGCCGCTCACTTGCCAACCGCCGACGAGAAGGTTCGCCACACCGTTTAGGTCACTGGCGAAACGTCGCTTGCGCCCGAACGGTAGCTCGTAGGTGAAGTTCATGGTCAAGCGATGTGGCACATCGAGCGTTGAATAGGAATATTCCTTTGGGAAGCTGTAGATATCCTCGACAGCGGTTGGGTCGAAGAAGGCCGCCCCATTGCCCACGCCTCCTGTATCGAGCAGCTTGGACCAAACGTAGTTAACCACTGCCGAAAGTCCATCGCTGAACCTCTTTTGTAAGTTGACGACGCCCGCATGGTAGGTGCTGAATCCCATGTGCGGACGGAAAAGGGTTACGGATTGATACTGTGGGAACGGACGCAGAAGTTGACTGCGCGGCACGGTTGAAGCGTTAAGTGCGGTCCCTGGCAACAGCCCAGCAAACGGGTTGGGAACCTGTTGCGTAAAGAACTGCGCCACGCTCGTGCAAGCCGCATTGGGATTAGTGGGAGTCGGACACGAACCGGGCACTCCTACGCTGGCGCGCGCGATGTCGAGGTAAAAAGGCGGCAACTGATTCAGGTTCAGCCCTTGAATGGGTAGGCGCACGCCGCGACTGCCGACGTAACCGACGTCAAGCACGAGGTTGCGCGCCAGCTCCCGTTGTATGACGAGATTCCATTGCTGGTTGTAAGCGGTGCGTCTCGTCGGTTCAACGACGATCACCGAGTCGCCGAGTCTGGTCCGAGCGCCGAGCGCCGTCCCTGTCGGACGCGCCAGCCCCGCTGGAAACGGATTGGTCAAGAAGACCGTCGAAGGGCCAACTTGCGACGTGCCAGATGTTTGCGTTAGCGTCGTGCTGAAATTGACGCTCTGCGCGCTCGGCGCTTCCAAAGACAACGGCAGGTAAAAGATCCCGTATCCACCGCGCAGCGTCGTCTTGCCGTTGAGGCTGTAAGCGAAGCCGACGCGCGGCGCGAAACGGTTCCGGTTAGCGCGCGTCTGTGGCCCATTGACGAAGCGAAGCAACCCGCGAAGATCGGTGAAGTTCGGGCGCAAACGCTGCACCACCGGATCCGAAGGTTGCGGAACGTTTCCGGCCAGCGGCGATGGGGCCGCAAGATCGAAGTTGGTGATCAATCCGTGCGACTCAGCCGTGCCCGTTTCGATTTCCCAACGCAAGCCTAGATTCAACGTCAAGTCTCGCCGTACCTTGTAATCGTCTTGGAAGAAGGCGGCAGCATAGTGTTTGTAGATGGTAATCGGCGCGACCGATTCGAACGAACCGCCCGCAGGAAGCCCTAACAAGAAAGAGGCGAGCGATGAACCGGCGGCGTTGGTCGGCGAAGGCGTGACCGCTGGGTTTGGCCCCAAGGTGAACCCGCGCGAGAAGGTGAAGTTGCCTGTGGGATTGAAAAACTGGAACGGGTAGAAGCGATACAAACGATATTCAGCGCCGGTCTTGATGTTATGCGCACCGCGTATGATCGTTACCGAGTCGGCCACCATGTGCGTATCTCGCGGCTGATCGTTTCCCGCTCCGCCGATCGTGCTGCTGGTGATCTCGCCAGCGAGAGTGGCTCCTTGCGCCCCGCCGCCGATGGTGAAGTTGGGGAACTTGAGCACCGGGGCCGAGTCGCGGATGTAAGTCGGCAAGCCGAGCACCGTCGGATCGAAGCCTAGACTGGCCGGAATCTGGTTCGCATGGGCGCGCGTGTAACCGTAACGAAGATTGTTGATGACCGACGAAGTGAAAACGTAAACGTGGTTGAAAGTGAAATTGAAGAAGCGGTCGCGTATGGTGCGCGCATCCGCAGCGGGCGTCCCGAAGTAGTTCGGCAGCTGGTCCAGCCGCTTCTCGAAGCTGAAACGCCCGAAGAGACTCTGCTTATCGGAGATCTTGCGATCAATGCGCGCGGCCACGATGTCGCGCGTAAAGCGCGTGCGCGCGTTGAAGATGTAATTGTTGACCAGTCCCGGCTGGTTGGGCAGTGGGATGTATTTCAAAACCTCCAACGCGACCGGATCGAGACAGGCGGACGTGCGCGGTCCCGGCTGACAAACCGGCAGCAGATCGAGTCTGTTGCCCGGAATGGGCCGGCGTTGCCCGTTGATCAGCGGCGCATAAGGATCGTAGATCTGCCCGAAGAGGGCCGGAGAACCATCCGGATTGGTGATGCCCGGGCGCGGCGGTCCGAGCAGTTCGGATAAGTCTCCGCGACGCATCTTTTCTGTCGGCAGAGTCAGTTCACGCGAGAAAGGATTGCGCTCGCGTCTAGCCTCGTAGTTGAAGAAGAAGAAGGTCGTCTTCTTGCCGCTATAGTAAGCTGGCCCGCCTTCGCCGAAACGCGGGAGATAGACTGGACCGCCGACAGCGCCGCCGAACTGGTGACGCGAGACATCAATGCGCGGCAAGACTGGCTGCCCGTTGGCCAATACGCCGCGCCGGTTGCGCGCCCATCCGTTCGCATTCAGATTTCCGTCGGTGAAGTACTCGTATAGCGCGCCGTGGAAACGTTTCGTTCCAGCGCGGGTGGCGATGTTGACGATGCCGCCAGCAGTGCGCCCGAACTCTGCCGGAGCGACTCCTGACTGCACTTTGAACTCGCGAATCGAATCCTGTGGCGGCGAGACAGCGACGCCGTTGAAATCGCCGATGGTGTTGGCCACGCCGTCGAGCAAGACGTCATTGGAAGAGGCACGCCCCCCAGTGAGAGCGAAGTTCGAATCGAAGAAGTTGCGGTTGCCTGCCGAACCGACTGCGCTATCCGCATTGCCAAGCGCAAGGGCGGCGTCGATCGTTCCGGGAACGAGGTTGACGAACGAGAAGATGTTGCGGTTGTCCGAAGGCAGGTCTTCGATCAACTTGTTCTCAACTGTGGTCTCCAAGCCAGAACTCTCCGTGATGAGCAGCGGAGTTGTCTCGCCCGAAATCTCGACCACTTCCTGCACCGTTGCGCTCAAAGTGAAATCGATGGCCGCTTTTTGCGCAACTTCCAGTCGAATGTTCTGCCGCGTCTGGCGCGCGAAGCCCGCTCCTTCGACGCTGATGTCATAAACGCCCGGTGGCAGAAAAGGCACCGTGTAGCGCCCATCGCCATCGGTCGTCACGGTGCGAGTCGCGCCCGTCTCTTTTGAAACAACCGTCACGGTCGCGCCGGGGACGACAGCGCCCGTCGGATCGGTCACCGTGCCCGTGACCGTAGCGGTGAACGTTTGCCCCCTGCCAGCGACGGCCAAAAGGACTAGGCAGAGCAGCGCGGTCGGGATCAAAAACTGCGTTTTACGGTTTCTCATGGTCGATCTCCTTCAAGCAACGAGAAAAGTTCGGTCACGCTCCTCAACGCATCTCGATTCCGCATTCGCGTCAGCCCTAAGCGCGACGCGGAAGCGTCGAAAGAGCGACGAGACGCCGCCTCGGACTGGAAGTTCGGCTGGCCTCGGTGCAAAGTTCACTTGACGCGCGGTTCGATCCACATCCATGGCACGTTCGGCGAGCCACTCGCAAAACCAAACTCCCTTCAACGTCCGCCCGGCGAAGAGTTCGGTCTCGCGCCGAGTCCGAACTCTTCAGGCGCGGGCAACGTCCACGTCCGCTCGTACTGACGCAGGGCTTCGTCGAGTTCGCGGCTCTTGTTCAGCCACTTGATAGCCATCGCGTCGTAGCGTGCGAGCACGCTTTCCAACCAGTACGGCCTGTTTTCGCGCAACCATTGTTCGCGGTAAGCGCGCTTCAATTCGGTCAACTCCTCGGCCATTTCACGCAGATCGTTGTAAATAGCGCCCGTGTAGCGCGCGAGCCA
>NZ_PSLQ01000003.1:0-67812 GCF_040289685.1 Pyrinomonas sp. | reverse complement strand
CGCACGCGGTTGCGATCGCCCAAGTTCAGATAAGCGTCCCAGTAGCGCTCGCTCAATTGCTCCATCACTTGCATCCGCCGCCCCATGTGATCGAACCGCTGCGCGGCCAAACGCATCGCATCGAGCACGGAGCGATTCCGGCGCGCACGCGCGCGCTCGCGCAGGATCGTCTCTTCGACCTCTTCGACCATCAAGCGCATCCGTCGAACCTTTTCGCTGAGCGAGCGCGCACGCTCTTGGAAAGCCGAATTGAACGGTTCCTGCCAAAAGAGCTGATCGCTCGATCCCGTGCCGAGAAGCGCGTTAACGCGACCGAGCGCACGCATGGCGCGCACGAACCGGTCGCCGTCTGTGCGGAAAAAGGCCCAATCGAAATCCCGCTCGAACGCTTCAACATCGAGCGGCGCCGGTTGCCACGACGCCGCCGCGCCGAGCACGATGCCATACCACGTCATCTCGAAGAGCGTTTCGCCATCGTCATCCCAACTCGTGTTCATCATCCCGAGCGCGCCCGCGCGCTGCCCATCGCGCACGAAGTTGACGATGTTGACGACGGCCGCATCGTTGTTCGGGAAGATCTGGTTCCAGTTCTGTACGCCCGGACAGACGAACTGCTCCAATCCAGCTCGTTTGAACGGCTCGATGCGCGACTCATAACTTTCGCGCGGGCCGTAGGCCCAGTTCATCACGATCATGTCGCGCGGGATCTCGCCGATCAGATCGGGGTGATTGAGCGCGATGTCGCCCCAGAACATCAGTCTTCGCCCGTATGGTTGAAGCAGATCGCGCACGCGCCGCAGATGTTCGAAATAGATCGCGCCGACGCCACGCTGACGCACGGCCTCGCGACTTTGCCCCTCGCCGAGCTCGAACGTCTCATCAGCACCGATGTGGAAGAAGCGTCCCGGAAAAAGCTCGTTGATCTCGCGGTACCAATCGGCGATCAAACTGTAAGTTCCCTCTTGTTGCGGCGTGAGCACGTCGCCGTAAGGCGTTTCGGCGAGCGCGTTGTATTTTTCGATCTTGAGCGCTTTGTGCAGATGACCGAATGTCTGCTGCTCGGGGACGATCTCGATGTGCAACCGACGCGCGTAGGCGACGATCTCGCGTATCTCTTCGGGCGTGAGCGCACCGCCTTCCGGTCCGATCAACGGATGCGCGCGACTGCCGAAAACATGCTCCATGTAGAAGGAGTGCATGTTGAGCTTGAAGAAAGCGAAGGCGCGCAACTGTCGTTTGATGTACTCAACGGTCGGCACCGGTCCGCGACTTATGTCGTCGGAAACAGCGCGCCAGCGCATGGTGGGCCAGTCCACAATGCGTGCCCCCTGAATGTAAGCGTTGCCCCCTTCGCCGCGCACGAGCTGCTTGAGCGTCTGCATGCCGTAGAAGGTCCCAGTCGCGGTTCGCCCGGCGACCACTACTTCATCGGGCGAAACGACGAGCACGTAGCCTTCTTCGTTCAAGTCGGTCGGCAACGGCACACGCTGCCGTGCGAGAGCGGCGCGCACGCGCTCGTCGTCGAGCAAGCCGAGCAAGATCGCGCGGCGGCTCTTTCCGCCGATCGCAAGGCGTACCCCCGCGGTCGCCTGCAGGTCTGTGATGAAATCTTCAGCGGCGAAGCGATCATCCTCCGCGCGCGGATCGGCAAGAACGATGCGCACGCGCCGATCGAGCGCGAAACGCTCGCCCGTCGCGGCAGCTTGTTTCGGACGCGGGATGATCTGCAATGGCGCAGACGGTTGGCCCGCCGCCCGCCCTACGAAGAGAACGAGCGCCAGCAGGAAGAGGCAGAAGAGTTTTTCGTGGCGCATCATCAAGCCGCCGGACGAGCCGCCCCATTTGTGGTCAGGACGGCTACCGGAGTAGTGGACTAGACCACCTTTGCCGCTGACTTTTACCTGAATTCGCCGCCGAAGTCAATCGAAAATTTTTCCCAGATGCCTGCCGCCCGCATCTTCCGTCGCACCGCCGATGGCGCGCTGTCGTTTCGCTCTCTCTTTCGCCGAGAGCTCCGCTTCAAATTCGAGGAACGAGAAGAGAGTGCCCCGAAACCGTCGGCGTACGGGAGCAAAGCGTCCCGCCTGCCGACGTGTCGCCGCGGAGGTCAACGCCCCCTTGCTTTGCGCGAACCCTTCGGCGCGCTCTTTTCGCATCCTCTCGTCCGGGCCGAGGAGCGGCTCACTTCCGGCGCGCAGGGGCGAGACACTTCCTGCTAACCGAGTCTGGCATCGAAGCGCCTTTTCTGCCACTGATCGATCAACACGGCGAGCAAGATCACCACGCCGAGCACGATGCGCTGCATGTATGGATCGACGCCGGCGAGATTGAGTCCGTTGTTGAGCACGCCGATGAAGACGGCTCCCCAAAGCGTGTTGATGACGCTTCCGCGTCCGCCGCTCAAACTCGTGCCGCCAACGACTACGGCGGCGATCACGTCGAGTTCATATTGCAATCCGGCGTTGGGCACGCCCGCCCCCAAACGCGAGGCAAGAACGGCTCCAGCCAATCCGACGAGCAGGCCGTTCAAAGCGTAAACCATCAACTCTACGCCGCGCGTGTTGATGCCGGCAAGATATGCCGCCTCGCGATTTCCGCCGACGGCGTAGATGTAGCGCCCAAAGGTTGTGCGCGCGAGCGCAAACCAACCGGCGGCGAAGACCACAACCATCAAGAGGACCGGAACCGGTACGCCCAAGATGCGTTCGCGCCCCAGCGCGCCGAAAGCTTCGGGCAGATTACCGATGGAACGCCCGCCCGTGAGGATGAAGGCGAGGCCACGGCAGATCGTCAGCATGGCGAGCGTCACGACGAAGGAGGGCACGCGCAGCCGTGCGATCACGACGCCGTTGAAGGTTCCGACCAATAGACCAACCAGCACCGCGGCGACAAATCCGGTCCAAACCTCACCGTGGCTCGCTAGCATAGCGGCGACGATGCCTGCCACAGCGACCACCGAACCGACGGAGAGATCTATGCCTCCCGTCAAGATAACGAACGTCATTCCGACGGCAAGGATGCCGGTGATAGCGATGCTCAAAGCGACGTTGATCAGGTTGGCGAGCGAAAGAAACTGCGGCGCGAGCGAGGCAAAAGCCGCCGACTCGACGACGATCGCCAGCACAATGACGTATTCGGTCAAACGCAGCCGACGCGACCACCATACGGCGCGTTTCGCTTCCTCTCTGCTCGCTTCGACCATCTGCTCTTTGAGGCGATCCTCACTCAAGGAAGCGTAGCGACCTCAGAACTGCGCGCGTCAACGATGCGCACTGGAATGGTGATGTTCGCCGGAACGGGCTCGCCGCGGAGATGTCTGGCGATGGCGTCGATGGTCTGCTGTCCCATCGCGCGCGGGTCTTGCGCGACATCAGCGCGCAGAGCGCTGCCGCGCTTGATCGCCCGGAGCGCTTCCGCGGTCGCGTCGTATCCGACGATGATCAGATCCGCGCGTCCGCGCGCTTCAGCGGCTGAAAGCGCCCCGAGCGCCGAATCATCGTTGATGGCGAAGATAGCTTTGATCTCCGGGTCGCTCTGCAACATATCGTCGGCAGCTTTCAGCGCCCGGTCGCGCACGCCCGCGCCGTTCAGCACCGAAACGATCTGTATGCCCGGATGTTTCCGCATCTCCTCTTTGAACCCGCTCTCGCGATCGATGGTCGATTGCACTTCCGGTTGACCGATGATGCCGACCCTGCCTCGGCCATCGAGCGCCTGCGCGATGTAGCGCGCGGCGAGGCGTCCGCCCTCGACGTTGTCCGAGGCGACGTGCGCGACGACTCGCCCGCCCTGCGCGGCGATGTCCGCAGTGAAGACCGGGATATTGGCGCTGTTGGCGCGTTCGATAGCTGGCCCGATGCCGCGCGTATCTGCCGGGCAGACGATGATCGCATCAACGCCCTGAACGATGAAGTTTTCGATCTGCGATTGCTGTTTAGCGAGGTCGAAATCGCCCGAGGAGACGAGCAGTTCGAATCCGTTCTTCTCCGCTGCCTCGCGCATCCCAGCTTCCAAATCGCGGTAGAAGGCGTGCTCGCGCGTCAAAAGCGTCACGCCGATCCGTTTCTTTCCGCTGGTGCCATCGCGCTGGCACGAAACGCCACCGAAACAACATAGGGCGATCAAAACGAAAAGCGCGGCCCTCAACCATCTGCGCATCTCTTTCCGACTCCTTATCGGCGTTCTCGCATTTGCGGGATGATCTCGCTCATGCGTTCGAGCGCGAACTTGATTTCAGCGTCCCAGAACTTCCAATCGTGCGTGCCGGGGCGTTCGTGATATTCGTATGCGACGCCTTTTGCGCGCAAGGCGTCTGCCAGACGCGGGTTGGACTCGCGCACGCTCGGCAACTGGTCATCGGTTCCGGTGGCCACGTAGATGTAAGGCAACCGCACTTTATCGGGCCTCACCCGTTCGAGCAACGCGAAGAGATCGTTGGCGCGGCGCGTGTCGCTATCTTTCGGCCCAAAGATGCGCATCAGGCTCTGGCCCAACGGAGC
Source organism: Pyrinomonas sp. (assembly GCF_040289685.1). Taxonomy (NCBI): domain Bacteria; kingdom Pseudomonadati; phylum Acidobacteriota; class Blastocatellia; order Blastocatellales; family Pyrinomonadaceae; genus Pyrinomonas; species Pyrinomonas sp. The sequence goes on along the minus strand of NZ_PSLQ01000003.1, from coordinate 63,313 downwards.
TGGCTCGCCGTTCAAGCCGCCCGTTCGCGGCACGTCGAAAGCGCCGCTGAAGCTAGCCGCGAAAGCGAACAGCTGCGGATAACGAAGCGCGAACTTCATCGCCCCCAATCCACCCATAGACAGGCCAGCGATGGCGCGTCCATGGTAGCTTGCAATCGTTCGATAACGGCGATCTATGTGCGGGATGAGATCGCGCACGATCGCATCCTCGTAGCGCGCGTTCGCGTCGCTGGCGCTGTTTGCATACCAGTTATTGCCCGCTCCTGGCAGGACGACGATCAATCGGTAACGCGCGGCATACTCGGCCAAGTTCGTCCGCGTCAGCCAGTCCGACTCATCGCCGCCGTAACCGTGCAACAGATAGAGCACCGGATAACGGCCTATGCTCCGCCCGTAATCGAGCGGCAGCAGAACGCGATACGGCAAAGCACCGCCTCCGAGGCTTGGCGCTTGGAGGACCTCGCGCGGAGCATCGGGCGAAGGCTGAACCTTTGGGGAAGGCGCGCGCCTTTGTGCCGTTGCCGTTTGAAAGAGGGCAAGACAAAGGGCCAACGCCGAAACGAACCGCAGGCTCGAACGCATGCGATCTCCTCGAAACTCGTCTCGATGAACCGGGAGTATTATCCTTCTTTGTCCGCCGCGGTCAATCACCGGTCACCGTTTGCTTGGCGGCGACGAGGCGGAAATCTATCTCGGCTTCAAACGTTCTCCCCCACGGAAGCGTGAGCTTGAAATCCTCGAGCGCAGTCGGCACGAGCGCCAGTTTCACTCCGCTTGCTGGCGGCAGGACGAAGGGCCGCTGCGCGAAGTCGCGCCACAAACTCTCAACGTAAGGGCGCATCTTCTCGCGCACGATCTCTTCGATGATCCGCGTCCCCTGCGCATCGAGCCGCATCGTATTAAGCCCTCTGGCCGGAGCGAAGCGGCGGTTAATTTCGACGCGCACGAGCGAATGGTAAGCGTAATCATCGATCAAACGGTGGAGCAGAAACTTCATCTGCGCGCCCGCGATGCGCTCGGCTGCCGCTGGATCGCTCGCCAATCGGTCCACGGCGAGCGCAAAGAGGATGCCTTGCGGCAGCGCGGTGCCGATCGTGTTGCCCGCCGTGTTCCACGAAGCGTAGCCGAAAAGACGCGGGAAAACGCCTCGTCGTCGTAACTCCTCGGTGAACTCCTCGCCCGCGCCTTGCACGACTCCACCGAAATCCACATCGGCGACGATGACGCGACGACCGCGCGCCACATCCTGCGCGATGCGCTCCGCGAACGCCCGCGCCGCGCCGCGTTCGTCGCGCGATGCATAGACGTAAAAGAGCAGATCGGCATCCTCTGGTCGCGCGACTTCGCGCGCGCCCGCGGCGGCGATCTGAAAGCTCACGGTCACCTCAAGCGGACGGTCTTCGTAGGGCGCGACGCGGCGTCGCTTCTCTTCCGAAGAGTAGATGGCATGAACGCGCGGTTCGTAATCGAACCTTCGAGCAAGAGCGCGCGACAGGAGCAGCATCGCCACTTCATCAGCGCCGGGCTGTATACGCACGCGATCCGCAAGGTCCAGGCGCTGCGCTTCGGCGATCAAGTTTTCGCGGTCAGCAATGTGTACGCCGCGCGGCTTGGCGTCATCCTGCGACAAGATCAGGAATTCGAAGACTCCGTCCTTGACGAGCGCGATGCTGGCCCGGTTGATTTCAAAGTTTCGTCTTCGGGCCTGTTTGTAGTCTTCCAATGCCTCTTTGGGGATTTCGCGCTCCAAGCGCTCGACTTCCGCTGCGACCTTCGCGTTGCGCGCCGCCTCCGAAGACAGTTCGGCCCAACGCGCGAGCTTCTCGCGATAAGCTTCGTTTCTGCCGTCGGCAGTTGGGGCCAGTCGCATAATGACGTTGAAGCCGTAAAGCGGAAGTTGTGGCGCGCGGCGTCGTATCTCGCGCACCAGCTCCAAACGCCGCCGTGCCGTCTCCAAAGACACGCGATGGACGCGCGAGGCAACCAGCCCACCGTAGGCGAGCATATCGACGGAGATCACCGCCGCATCGAACGCGCGCAGATCTTGCGCGCGCACCCACGCCGCGATCTTCTCCGGCTGACCCGGCTCGGTGAACCGGCCCAGCAGTTCGCGTGGCGGCGCGACCACCTCGGCATCGGCGATCCGCCCCTGCATGATCACGAATTGCAAACAGGGCGGACGATCGTCGAGCGGGATCAGAAGCACGCGCGCGTGCGGTCTGTTCTCGCGCGACGCGCTTTCTGGAGCGAAAGTCAGCGAAAGCAAAAGCGCACACAAACAGACGAAAGGTTTCATCTTCGCATCCTTATCAGCGTCGTCCGAATTAGTTTCGTCTCCTTTAGCCCTCGTTCTTTGTGACAAGGCCGTTGGCCGAAGAATCGACCTACGAGATGCGCCTCATCTTCTCCGCATCACTTCGGCGCTCGACAAGCGCTCCGAAGAGTTCTCATCGCTCGCCTTCGCCGTCCGCGCGCTCGTACTCGACGTGCCCGTTGTAAGCGAGGCGCGCAATAGCCCAAGCGCCGCGCTGCGGCGCGCCAAAATCAAGCGTCGTCGTCTCGCCTGGACCGACGCTGAAACCTCGCTCGCGCGTCGTTCGACCCGCATCGTCGAGCCAAACTTCTGGCGGCAAGATCAACGCAACGCTCCCTTCCACGCGCTGCCGATGCGGATTGTGAACGACGATGCGAACTCGCTCGCCCGTCCGTTCGATACGCCAATCAAGGCGCAGGCTACGCCCGATCTCGAGCACGTCTTGGTAGGTTTGGCCGGCGAACTCCGTGCGCGCTTTGACCAATCCGGAAGCGCGCGCCCACTCCAAACCTTTTTTCACCGGATAGCTTAAGATGACCACATCGCGTGCCATCCATCCGCCCGGTTCGATGTCGTAATCGAACGCGGACGGCACGGCGCGCCAGTCCGGCGCGACTTCGATCTCGACTCGCCCGCGCGCGCGCCGATCGAGCAGGTTGTTGACGACGAAGACGCGCGCCGCGACGGTCGTGATGCCGCCCTGATTGTACTTATCGTCATAGGCGAAACTCGCCAGCTGGCCCATCTGCTCGACGGGACGCACCGTGACTTTGATGGGATCGTTGCCGATGGGCGCTGCGCCCATGTTGTGCATCCAATACCGCGCTGGCACGGGCTGGACCAGTTCGCGGCGCGCGCCGATCGCGTCTCCGGTCGCCGCGCGCCGCGCCACTGGGACTTTGAAAGTTTCAATGGAGAAACTGCCGATTGCCGAAGCGAAAGAGCGTTCGCTCGTTTGTCGCACGTCTTCGCTCGATGTGATCTTCCGTTCGATGAGATCGGCGCGCTCGACCTCACCGATCGCTTCATCGAAGGTCGCTTCCACCGCGGTCGCACGCCCTTCCGTTTCGTATAACCGAAGGATGAAAGCCCTTTCGCCTTCGGCTTCGCTCGCGCGGAAGCTTGCCTGCGGATTGCCCGCCAATTTGAGCGCTGAGAGCACGACGTTCTCCGCCGAAAGGCGAAGAAAACTGTGCTCTGGCGGCAACGGCCCGCTCTGCTCCGCAGTTTGAACAGCGATGAGCGGGTTGTTGAACTCATACCCTCGACGCACTACTTGCGCGCGCCGCCAATCGCCTTCATGTGGGTAGAGCGCGTAAGAGAAGACGTGCGTCTTGTGTTCCGGCGTGAAGTCGAACGGAAGGTTGACGCCGGGCCACGGCGCGGTGTGCGTCAAAAAGAGCGTCAACGTCTCGGGACGTTCAAGGATCGCGGCGATGGTCCCGCCATTGATGATGGCGACTCCGTAATCAGGCACGTGCGCGCGCCGCTCCCGTTCCGCCGTCGCTAACGCTTCTGCCGAAAGGCGCAGCACCTCCTTCCCTTGCGAGATGGGCGCAAGCAACTCTTCGACTGCGCGACGCACGTTCTCCGCATCGCGTCCGGCGATGATCAGCGTCGGCATCGGCGGCCACCCGTTTGGCATCTCGTCGTGAAAGAAGAGAAAGGCGCGCCCCGTGCTTTGCAACTCCCGCTCGAAACGCGCGCGCGATGCGCGATCAACTCGCACGAGGGCTTCGCGCACGTGTTCGCTCTCGGCTGGACCACCGAGCAATATGCGGAACGAATGGTAGCCGAGATCGTCGTTTACGCGGCGCGGCATGGTCGAATCCTCGATCGTCAAAAGGGCGCGGCGCGCACGTTCGCCGTCGTCGGCGAAAGGCGTCACGCTGATGCCACGACGAATCAGCGCGGCGACGATGCGTTCGGTCAATTCGTCATACAGCTCGCCCGGCGGACGCACGAGCGCCGTCGGTTTCAACGCGACGCTGGCGACCAGTTCGCCGCCGCTACCGGAAAAGACCAGACGCAACGTCTGCCCGTATCCGGCCCAGTTATAAACTGCGTAAACGGGCGCGCCCGAAACGAGCTTGTCAGTGTTCGAGCGAAAATCGAGAAAGGCGCGGCTCCCGTTGCGCGCGACCACGCCGAAACGCTCCTCGGTGACCAACGCCCCGCCCGTCAAGGCAAGCGGGAAGTTGATGACGAAAAGCTCATTCTTCCCGTTGTATTCGATGAGTTCGGTGCGAAAGTCTATGCGCGCGATGCCGTCATGCAGTTCGATCGTCTGTCTGTAGCTGCGCATCGCCGGAAGCACCCCTTCGACGACAATGCGCTGCGTCGGCCCTTCCCGACGAACCGCGACGCGCGCCGGCTGCGCAGTCGAAAACCTTCTCTTGCCGGTGGTCCAGAACTCCCACGCCGGATAGATGACGTTCTTCTTCGACAGATCCTCTTCGAGCGCGGCGATCTCGTTCGCCAAATGCCCGTCCAATGCGCGCACGATCTCGCGCCGCGCACGCTTGTCGTAAATGCGGCGCACGGCCCCGCCGCGCGCCGGATCAACCTCTACGCGATAGAACTCGTTCTCGATGGCGTTCCCTTCACCCCCGCTTGCGATCTCGGTCCGCAACTCAGCGCGCGCATCGATGAAGAAGGTCTTGTAGCCGAGCGAAGGGACCGCGCGCGCGACGAAAACGATCTCGGCCGAGAGCAATCTACCTACTGCATCGCGCTCGGCGCGCACGAGGCGGTGAGGCACAATCGCGCCGCCCCCATCGCGCACGAGAAACGCGCGCACGGGCGACGCGAAACGGATGTGCGCCTGCGCTAGGTCTGTGCGCTCCCATGCCAACGGATTGAAGATGACAAGCGGCGTCAAAGCGCTTCGCGGCGCGCGCAAGCGTTCGGGCGCGCGCGTATTGATTCGGGAGATGATGAAACGCAAAGCGTCGTCGCGCGCCTCGCGCGCCAGTTCGTAAGCTTCGCGGTAGCCATGGACCAGATCGAGAAAAGCGTTGTCCGATGGCGTTCCCGTGATCGCATCGTGATGGCTGCCGAAAAGGATTTGGCGCCAAGCCTTGTCCAAAGCGAGGTCAGGGTAGTTTGCGCCGTGCGCGTATGCGATGGCACCGAATCGCTCCGCCGCGAGGATCATGTTTTCGGCCCGACGATGCGCGATCTTCAGATCGCTGCGCGCCGCGGCGACGCCGACGTGAAAAAAGAGCTTGTCGCGCGACGTGACGGGGACGCGCACCTTGCCCGCCGCGACCTCTGCGCGCAGCGCGTTGAAGAAGCGCGTTTGCGCCTGTCCGGTGACTTCCACTTTCGGCAAAGAACGTTCGAGCCGTTCGACGTTGCCGGCCAGATTGGTCCACGGCGGAGTGAAATCAGCGGCGTTGATGCGCAGGTCCACCGCAGAGCCGAACGAACGCGCCTCTTCGAACTTGCGCAGCGTCATGCGTTGAAAGGCATCGAGGCTGTAGTTTTTGCCGCTGCCGAAACCGGAGAATGAATAGGCGTAGTCGAGACGGCGATGAAGAAGGCGCGAACCGTCGAGCGCGTAGTCGAAGAATAAGGGCTGAAAGCCTTGAATCTTTTTGGACCAAACGATGCCATCAAACCCGCTCTTGCGCGCGATCTGCGAGATCTGCGGCACGTGCCCGAAAACGTCCCACAACGCTAAGGCGCGCGGGCGATCGCCTAGGACGCTTTCGTGGTACAGGCGTCCGTAAAGGATGTTGCGCACGATCGCTTCGCCGCCGATGGTCGGTTCGTTGAACTGATTGTATGAACCGCCCGTGCCAACCCGTCCGCTACGCACCCTCTCGCGCAGCAACGCACGATCTTCCGGATGCGTGTCGTCGTAGGGCTTCAAGTAGTCGAGTTCGGAGAAGAAGACCCCATACCGGCCATCGGCGCGCATCGAATTCATGTACTGGTTCATGTTCGATAGCGTGATGCGCGCGTACTCGCGTTGATCGTGAAGGTAAACGGGATCAACGTGAAAGCCTTCCAAATAGAAGATCCGTCCATCCGGCGGCACGGCGGGCTGTGTCCAAGAGGCCGTCCACGCGATCTCATCTTCGCCCGTTCGAAGGCGCACGTCGGCTCTTCTTTCCGTCGGCTCCTTAGCGGCGGCGGGCATTTCAATCTCAACTTCGCGCAATTCGCCCGGCGGAAGCTCGACGAGCGACGCTTGCGCCTTGCGCTCACCATCACGCACCTCGAAGCGTACATCGCGGATCAAAGAGTTGTTTGCGTTCGCCACAGCCAAACGCAAACGTTCACGCGCGCCGCTCCCGTCAGCAAGGAACAGGCCTGTGGAGCGAAACGCGCCAGCGACCAGCCCGCTCGGCAGAGCACGCGCGTGCCATATGCGGACGTGTGCCGCCCACCCGCCGTCTTTGCGCCAAGGATCGTTGCGCACGCCGCTGGCGCGCACGAGAAGAAGGTTTGCGCCCGCCCGTGCGCGCGCAAGAACGACGCGCTGTGCTTCCAGCTTGAATCCGTCATAGATGCGCTCGCCGTTCAACCAAATGGCACCTGTAAAACCATCCGTCTCGATGAAGAAGAAGCGGTCGTCGGGCGATGCAAATCGCGTCGCGGCATAAGCCGTGCCGATTGAAGGGAAGATGCGCGCGAAGTCCAACTTCTCGCTCGTCGCGCGATAGGCGGTCCAACGTAGCTCGACCGTCTTTTCCTCCACCCTTTCGGAACGCGCGCCGACCTCGGGTAGCGGCGACCCAGAGGCGCTTTCGTCTTCTTTGTTCCCGCCTGGCGCGTTCGCTCCAGCCGAGAGCACAACGCCCTCTTTCGGCTGCACTGCGGCTGGGCCGCCGAACGGAGCAAGCCAATCGCGCTCAGGCAAGCGCTCGATGTTGAAGCGTTGAAAATTCTCGAAAGCACCGGCATCTATCTCGGTGGGGAAGAACGAAGAGATAAGCCAATCGGCGAAGAAGCCACCGTCGGGCAAACGCGCCAGATCTTGCGTCGCAGCGCGCGCCGCGCTCGTGAGCGCGCACAAAGCGGCGAAAAGGAGCAACAAACCTCTGGCCCGGTATCCGTTCATGCTGCTTGCGCAGGACTGACCGACGGCGAAGCGAGCTTGTGCCGCAGCTTTCCACCGACACGTCGTGCGGCATTCAGATTGATCAATCGGCGACGAAGCTGGCTTGCGCCGTCTCTTTCTCACGCGCGCTGATCCGTTTGATATCTCCAAATCGACGACGAAGCTGGCTACCGCGCTGTCTCCGAACCGTCCGCTTTCAAAGCGTGTTTTTCGTCAGGTGAAACGTCGCGCGATAGCGGTCCGCGCGGTAGATCGTGCGCACGGATTCGATGGCGCGCCCGTTGTCGCCATAAACGACGCGATGTACGACGAGCACGGGAGATCCGGCACGGATCGAAAGATATCGCGCTTTATCCCGCGGCGCGCGTGCCGCTTCGAGGATCTCATCAGCGCTCTGCATCCTAATCCCATGCTCCTCTTCGAGGATGCGGTAGAGCGAATCGCGCTCGAGATCGTACTGGTCCAGATCGGGGCACAGATCGACCGGGACATAGTTGGATTCGTAAGCCATCGGCGTCCCGTCAGCCAAGCGCAGCCTTTCCAAATGGAACACATCGCCGCCGACCTCTATCCCCAGTTCATTGGCGATCTGTTGCGTCACCTTTTCGCGCCGGAGCAAGATCAGTTTCGAACTTGGCCTGAGACCGCGCAGTCGCATATCTTCGGTGAAGCCGACGAGATTACGTGTATGAAGATCAACTTTGCGGCGTGCGACGAACGTCCCGATGCCGCGCTCACGATAGACCAAGCCGTCTTGTCGCAAAGCGCGCAAAGCTTGGCGCGCGGTCATGCGGCTGACGCCGTAGCGCTCGGCCAGTTCGCGCTCGGAAGGGACGGGCGCGCCGGGGGCGATCTCGCCGCGATCGATCATCTGCCGCAGCTTCTGCTGAATTTGCGCGTAAAGTGGGACGTAGCTGTTGCGATCAAGCGGCCTTTCCATTACTCTTGCCCTGAGCTGGATAGCGGACTATACCACCTCGCGAGTTCTGATGATTACCACGTCGGGCGCAGGCTGTCAACGCGCTCGGCGTAGGCGAACCACGTGGAAAGGAGTGAGGAGTTTCAGTGTCGTTGATGTTGCAGGAGATCGCCGAGCAACCGCGCGCGCTCGCCGAGACGATGCGCGAGGAACGTGCCAAGGTCACGCGCCTCGGCCAGCACCTTTTGCGCGAACGCGAAATAGATCTGATCGTCATGGTCGCGCGCGGCAGCTCCGACAACGCCGCCCTTTTCGGTCGCTACTTGATCGAGATCCGCACCGGCATTCCGGTTTCGCTGTCGGCGCCGTCCGTCTATACGCTCTATGACGCGCGCCTCAAGCTCGACCGCGCGCTCGTCATCGGCGTATCGCAATCGGGCGAGGGCGAGGATGTCAATTTCGTGCTCGCACGCGCGCGCGCGTGCGGGGCTTTTACGATCGGCATTACGAACGAACCGGCATCGAGCATGACGCGCATCGTTGATGAAACGCTTCTCATGCACGGCGGACGTGAGCGATCGGTGGCGGCAACCAAAACCTATACAGGCCAGATGATGCTCTTCTACATGTTGGCCGAGGCGCTCGCTGACCGCTCGTCTGATCGTCTCGCATTCGAACGCATCCCGGATTACGTCGCCGCCGCGCTTGAACTTCGCCCACAGGTCGAAGAACTCGTTGCGCGCTACGTCTTCATGGAGAACTGCGTCGTCGTCGGACGCGGTTTGAGCTACGCCAACGCTTACGAGTTCGCTCTGAAATTGATGGAAACTTGTTATGTCGTCGCCGAGCGGTTCTCATCAGCGGACTTCTTTCACGGACCGCTGGCCATCGTCGAACGCCATTTTCCGATCATCCTCTTTGCGCCGCCGGGCGTGACGCTGCCCGGCGTCGTCAGCTTGATGGAACGCTTGCGCGAACTGCGTGCCGATACGCTCACCATCACGGCGAGCGACCGCGCGGCGGAGCTTTGCACGCGCGCGCTGCGCATGTCGCAAGAGATCGATGAGTTTCTCGCTCCGATCCCTTACATCGTGCCGGGCCAACTCTTCGCCGCGCTGCTGGCCGAGGCGAAAGGACTCGACCCTGACAAGCCGCGTTCGCTCTCGAAAGTGACGCGCACGCTGTAAACGCACGCACGAACAGCAAGGGCCGTCCAGTGTCTTGAGCGGTCGTGACGAAGCGGCTCACAAGGTCTTGAATTCAAGCGACGAGAAGCGCCTTCTGTCCGCCACACGCCCAAGACGAACTTTGATCCTGATGTTTGTTCGGCCTGTTGCTGTGCGTCTGTTCGCCGCGCACATGGCGCGAACGGATCACCGCGCACGCTTCTCGATTCGATATGGTTCCGTCCGCTGCACGTTTATGGCGAAAGGCGACCGAAGACAGGGTTAACGATGATGGGGCTTCGAGTTCCGCGTCTGGCTACGGGCTAACTAAAGCTTCGTGCTATGCTGGGTGAGCAGTTGAGTCCAAAAAAAGAGGTCGAACTATGCCGCTTCCATACGCTCCGGGCGATGATCTCATCTTTCAACTAGAGAGCGCGTTCGCCTTGTTGCGCGTGCTCGCTGTCGAAGAGCGCGAAGAAGGGACGGTTTGGCACATCATGGCTTACGAGGATTTCTTCCCCGATATCGAATCAGCGGAGGCAGCGCTTCAACGTCCTGAAAGTCTTTCGGTGCGCGCGCCCCATCTGGCCCTGACCGATCACGCGCTCAGCAAAACGCCTGCCGCACGTCTCGGCAATCGCCCCGTGGCGGAGCACGAACTGACGGCCTATCGCCGCTGGAAAGCACAAGGCGGTGCTGTCGCTGACCGTTCTGTGCTCCTTCTTCTCGGTCTGCGCTGAAAGGCCCCGGAATCTTTACGATCACAACAGACGCTGCATCCCTCCTAAGGCTATAAAGCCGTCGGAGGAATGCGCTTGACCGCTGAAGCAAGCGACAGCGCCTCGCGCAATCCAATACGCTTTTTCCACCCAGAACCATCCAGAGTCGTGCCTTTCCGTCAACGAAACGGAATGTCATGGGCGACCAGCGGGCATGCGTCCGTCAGCGGCTGACGCGGTCAAAAAGACAGTTCCGCCGAGCGGCAAGGTGTGCTACATTTCCCGCCACTGCCCCGGCAAGGACGACCCGCCTCACCGAAAAAGGCGTTTTCAAACGTCGCCGTCATTTCATCGTCTCACAGCTCGGGGAGACGAAACGTCGGGAGACGGAAAGGACCCAAAGACCATGGCGCGATCGAAGCTCGCTAAATTCGTCATCTCTCTCGCCGTCTGGCACTTGGTCCTTCTCGCTTTTCGCGGCGAGGTCTGTGCAGCGACTGGTCCAATCCTGCTCACGGAAGTCAATTCGACGCGCGCCATCGCGCTCGACGTCGTTACGTGGCGGCGCGATCCTTTTCCGCTCGTGCAACCCATCAGGTTCGGCACGGATGAACGAACGCGCATCATGCTCTTCGCCATGGGTCTCGAGTTGCTCCCGGACGAAGACGCGCGCGCCGTTGCCGCCGATGCGCAAGACGGCACGGGAAGAATCTATGCCCTCAAGGTCGAAGACGTCCGCCCAGTGCCTAAGTTCGAGTGGATGAAAGCGATCACCATCCGTTTGCCCGATGAGATGGGCGAAGTCGGCGATGTTCTGGTGCGGATATACATTCACGGCGAAGCGAGCAATCGCGTGCGCGTTGCCATCGGGCGGGTCGGCGGTGGTCCGCCCGATGATCCGGGCGCGCGTCCGAATCCAGCGCCGCCTTCGCCGCCAGCGCCGACGCCGACACCGACGCCGCCCACCTATGCGGGGCCAGCCTCGCGCGCTGATGCCATCCGTCTTCTCGAACAGGCGACGTGGGGGCCGACGCCGGCGCTCATCGAGCGCGTGCAACGCATAGGCATTCGCGCCTTTTTGGAAGAACAGTTCAACGCGCCCATTTCGACCTACCCGGATCTTCCAGCCGTGCCGCCGACGCCGCCGCAAGACGCTTCGCCGGATTACATACGCGACAACTACACGCTCTTCCCCTTGCAGGTGCGCTTCTTCCAGAACGCGCTCAACGGACAAGATCAGTTACGCCAACGTGTGTCTTTCGCCCTCAGTCAAATCTTCGTCGTATCGGGGGTGGAGATCTCGCAGTCGCACGCGATGTCACCTTATCTGCAGATGCTCCAGCGCAATGCGTTCGGCAACTTCCGCCAACTGCTGCGCGACGTGACGCTCAGCCCGGCCATGGGGCGCTACCTCGACATGGTGAACAATGACAAGCCCGACCCGCGACGCGGCATCTCGCCGAACGAAAACTACGCGCGCGAGCTGTTGCAGCTGTTCACCATCGGCGTCCACCGCCTCAATCCCGACGGCACGCTGCAACTTGATGCCAACGGGCGGCCCATCCCGACCTACGATCAAGAGACCATCGAGGAGCTGGCGCGCGTCTTCACAGGCTGGACCTACGCGCCGCTGCCCGGCGCCCCCATGCAGAAGCACAACCCGCGCAATTTCCTCGCGCCCATGGTGCCCTACGACAGCAACCACGACAAGGACGCCAAAACGCTCTTTGGCAACATCGTGCTTCCCGCCGGACAATCGGCGGAGAAAGATTTGGACGACGCGCTCGACATCATCTTCAATCACCCGAACGTCGGTCCTTTCATCGCCCAGCGGTTGATTCAGCATCTGGTGACAAGCAACCCGAGTCCGGCTTACGTGCGCCGCGTCGCCGCCGTGTTCGACAACAACGGGGCGGGCGTGCGCGGCGATTTGCGTGCAGTGGTCGCGGCCATTCTGCTCGATCCGGAAGCGCGCGGCGACGTGAAGAACGCGCCTGACTACGGCCACTTGCGCGAACCAGTGCGTCTCATCCTGAACGTGCTGCGCGCTTTCAACGCGACCAGCGATGGGACGGGGCTTGCCGAGCAAAGCGCGCAGATGGGCCAACGTCTCTTCTACGCGCCATCGGTCTTCAACTACTATCCGCCAGATTACCAAGTTCCCGGAACCAAGCTGCTCGGACCGGAGTTCGGCATCCAAACGACGGCGACGACCTTCGCGCGCATCAACTTCGTCAACTCCATCGTTTATGGGCGCATCGCGCCACCGTCGAACGCGCCGCCCGGTTCCACGGGCGCACAGATCGATCTTGCCCCGTGGCAAGCGCTGGCCGACGACCCACAACGCTTGATCAACGCGCTCGACGATCTGCTGCTGCACGGTACCATGTCGCCGCAGATGCGCGCCGTGATCACGCAAGCGGTAACATCCATTCCAGCATCGCAGCCATTGCAACGCGCGCAAGCGGCTGTCTATCTGGTCCTCTCATCGTCGCAATACCAAGTGCAAAAGTAACGCCTCACAAAGAGGCGGACGATTTCTAGATCTTCGAGGAGAAACGAAAATGTTCCATTCGCGGCGAGAGTTCATCAAACGCATCGCACACGCCATCGGCGCGGCGGCTTTCATGGAGGGATTTCACCGGCTCGGCTGGGCGAGCGCCTTTTTGCAGCAGGAATCGAACGATTACCGCGCGCTGGTCAGCATCTTCCTTTATGGCGGCAACGACGGCAACAACACCATCATCCCGGCGGAAACGGCCGAGTACCAAGCCTACGCTTCGGTGCGCGGCACGCTCGCCATCCCACAATCCGATCTGCTGCCGATCACGCCGTCGAGTATGAGTTTGCGTTTCGGTCTGCATCCGTCTTTGCGCGATATTCACGATCTGTGGAGCGAGCGAAGGTTAGCCGTCCTGTGCAACGTCGGGACGCTGGTCGAACCCATCACGCGCGACCAATATCTTCGCGGCGCGCAACGCCCTGATAGCCTCTTTTCCCATTCCGACCAACAAGCGCAGTGGCAAGCGTCGATCTCCGATCAACCGAGCCGCACCGGTTGGGCTGGCAGACTAGCCGACCGATTGGGCGCTAACGAACAATTCCCCATTCTGATCTCGGTCGCCGGATCGAGCCTGTTTGCGACCGGGGCGCAAGCTCGTCCGCTCGCGCTCGTGCCCGGCTCGTCTTTCGGACTTCGCGGATTCGGCACGTCGCCGACAGAAAGAACGCGCCTCGAAGCTTTGCGTCAGTTGCTTCGCGTGGATACCGAAATGGAACTGGTCCGCAAAGCGAGCGAGTTGACCGAACAAGCTATCGCCAACAGCCAATTGCTCAACCAAGCTTTGTCAAACGCAGCGCCCTTGCAGACGCAATTTCCGTCCACCTCGCTCGGCAGGCAATTGCAACAAGTCGCCAAGATCATCGCCGCGCGCGGGTCGCTCGGCGCACGTCGCCAGATCTTCTTCTGCTCGCTCGGCGGATTCGACACGCACAACAACCAATTGCCGACGCAAGCCAGTCTGCTTACACAACTCGGGCAGGCGATGCGCGCTTTTTACGCGGCAACCGTTGAACTCGGCGTCGCCACCTCGGTGACCACCTTCACCCTCTCGGATTTCGGGCGCACATTCAAACCGGCAGCCGGCGGCGGCACGGACCACGCATGGGGCAGCCATCACTTCATCATGGGCGGGGCCGTGCGCGGGGGCGATTTCTACGGTCGCTATCCAACGCTCGCCATCGGCGGCCCCGATGATGCAAGCAATGAAGGGCGGTGGATACCCAACGTCGCGGTGGACCAGTATGGCGCCACGCTCGCCCTCTGGTTCGGACTGCCAACATCGGAACTGACTTCGGTCTTTCCCAACATCGGACGCTTCTCCACGCCCAACCTCGGTTTTCTGTGAGCGCGGTTATCCGCCCCAAGCCCGAAGGCAAAGGCATGCAGAAAGCGCGCGCCGCGATGCAAAAACTCAATCGCGCGACGCGCCCTAGCGTTCGAGAAGCTTCTTGATCAAGTAGATGGCCTGCTCGGCATCGAAAGGCTTGGCCAAGTAGCCGTCGAATCCCGCCTCCCAGGCGGCGCGGCGAAAGCCGCCGGTGTTGAAAGCCGTCACCGCCACAATCGGCACCCGGCGCAGTTGCGGGTCGCGTTTGATCTGCAGCGCGGCTTCCAATCCATCGGTACCCGGCATGCCGATATCCATCAAGATGATGTCAGGGCGAAGCCGCCGCGCAAGGTCCACCGCTTCGGCCCCATCCTGCGCCGTGATGACGCGAAACCCGCGACGCTCGAGCATCATGCGCACCACCGTCACGTTGTCCGGCAAATCATCGACGACGAGCACGAGCCGGCTGGGGTCGCTGCCGTCGTCAGACGAAGTCAAAGGTGTCGTTTCCTGCGACATCGGGTTTTGGAAGCGGCGGGGGAGAAGCCGTCTGTGCTCTCAATATCGCATAGACGAGACGCGAGAGCAAGATGGCGCAACGCGCCTTGCCCTGCTTCGCGACAGCGGCGCGGCGCCTTCGTCGCCACGCGCGTGCAGCAGGGGCGTGGTTGAGTCCCGCTCGGCTCTTTTTCCGCTACTTTGTCGCCACGTGCGTGCGGGAAGCGCGCTCGTCGGTTCGTTGGCGTTGACGATCACCATCTCGTCGTTACGCGCGCAGGAAGAGCGATTTCACTTGGCATTAGAACATCTCGCACTCTTGCTAACCGCACGCCATAGAGAATGAGTTGCCGCGAAGCGATTGAAACGTGCGCGACTGTCGCGTGACGAAAACCAAATCCGAGAATGAGTCGCTGTTATGCGAAGCGATTGAAACGCTTTGCGCTCTTGCGAACGCGCGCGCTCTTGTGTCATGCTTCGCGTCAAGCGAGCGACAAAAGATGAGCCAAAGAGAAGAGATAGCGACTTTAGCGGGCGGCTGCTTCTGGTGTTTGGAAGCGGTCTTTTGTGAGGTGCGCGGCGTTGAGCAGGTGGTCTCAGGCTACACCGGAGGATATGTTCCGCACCCGACTTACCAACAAGTCTGCACGGGCGCGACCGGTCACGCCGAAGCCGTGCAGATAACCTTCGACCCGCGACAGGTCAGTTATCGGGAACTCCTTGAGGTCTTTTTTGCGATTCACGATCCAACGACCTTGAATCGCCAAGGTGCAGATATCGGAACGCAATACCGCTCGGCTATCTTCTACCACTCTCCCGAACAACACAGGATCGCGCAAGAAGTGATCGCCGAACTGGAGAGGGCCAAGGTTTGGCCCGATCCAATCGTCACCGAGGTCGTTCCGGCTTCGGAGTTCTACCGAGCCGAAGAATACCACCAGGAATACTTTCGGCGTAATTCGCAACAGCCCTACTGCCGGGCAGTGGTCGCGCCCAAAGTGGCCAAGCTTCGCGCGAACTTTCGTCGTTTGTTGAAGAGCGCGTCAGCGGAGATGGACGGCTGAAGTCGGCGCTTTGCGCGTCAAAGGTCACACCGACGAGCAGCGCCGATGCTCGCGACCGCGTCGCAATATTTGCGACGCTGAACCGTCTGGCACATGGCGCCCAACGACAGCGCCAACAACGATTTCGTTCCAGCGCCCACTCAAATCAACCGACCGCGGGCCATTTAAATACCACTACCGGTTGTGGTTTCGACGCAAGCTGTGGCGGTCGAGCCGTGTTGCGCGCCTCGTGAGTTGCACTCTGGGTCGAGGCAGCAGGACCGCCGTCGGTGTGATCGAAAATGGGCAGCGTTGCGCGCTTCGCGTCTGGACGACGCGCGTCTTTTCATCAGATTGCGGCGGCGCGGAGCCCCCCGGCTTTAGCCGTGGGGAGGATGTCAACTTCCAAGAAGAGATCCGGTCCCCATAGAGAAGAGGCGCGCCCCTATTTCGGGGGGTCGGCGCGGCAACAGGTTCGCAGCCTTGACGCGTTACTTTTTGCGCACCAGCGTCACGCGGACGGGCTCCGAAAGGTTGCTCGCCGGAATCGTCAGCGTCTGTTTTTGGTAGCCTGGAGCTTTCACGATCAGCTTCAGACGCCCCATGTGAAGCGGCGGGAGCACGGCGACGCCGCGCGCATCCGTGTACCCCCAGGATTCGCAGAAGAAACCATCTGTGCGCGTTGATTCGAGTTTAGCGTAAGCGTTCTTGATGGGGCGACCACTTTCATCGAAGACGCGCAGATCAAGCCGTCCGATGCCGTTCGGCTCTTTTGGGGCGCGCCCCATGTTGGGGATCTCCTCTGTCTGCGCGGGCGCAGGATTTTGCGCGCTGGACGGCAACGATCCGACGAATGAAGCGACAGCAAAGGCCAGCAACGCGAGAAAAAAATTTTTTCGCATAAGCTTCGTAAAACGCTCCTCGATTTGATCTCTTCCGTCGCCTGCGCTGGTCGAAAGTCGGTTGGCGGTCTTTCGTCGCTGCGCGTCGGGTGGAAGCTGACGAACTCAGGGGAAGGCGCTTTCGCCAGGGTCATTGCGTCCCTCTTCAACTTCGGCAACCGTCTCGACCATGCGCCGTGCGGCGTTTAGGTCGACGGCTTTGCGCTCCGCAGCTTTCGCCTGAGCGGATGGCCCTTTCGGCTTCCGAGTGCGACGGGTCGAGCGCTTTTTGTGCGCCCGGTCGGGCATTATACCGACATCAGCGGCGCTTTGGGAAGCCTCTTCCAACAGCGCGCGATCGCTTTCGGACTGTAAGACCAAACTCGGATTGCTCACGCGCCGTCGGATCTAGTCGCGTGAGATGTCGCATAGAAAGCTCAAAAGGCGCGCCGCACGAAGCCCGCCTCGTCAGCCGTTTAACTTGAGGCGCCGAACCGCGGTACCGAGGGGCGCATTGCGCGAAAGAGCGACGGCACTTTTGGAGGTTCACCTACGGCCAGATGCGATGCGCATCGGCAACTCGCAGATCAACAGCAACCAGCGCAACTTTTGCCGCGCAAAGCCTGTACGCCTTCTTTGACGATGATCGGCGTCATCAGCAGCGCGGCAACCGCATCGGCCCACCACCAACCGAAAAGCGCGTTGAGCACGAGACCGCCGAGCAGGATGGCCGACAGGTAAGCGCAGATGTCCGTCTGTCGAGCGTCGGCACGCATCGCGTGGCTGCCGATTTCGCCCGCAACCTTTCTCTTCGCGCGCGCCAGCAACGGCATGACGATCAGTGACAAGGTTGCAAGCGCGATCCCGATGGGACTTGCGTCCGGAGCCTCGCGTGCGATCAAAGACGCGGTCGCTTCGTAGCCGACGTAAGCGGCGAGCGCGAGGAAACAGAAGCCGATCAGACGAAGCGCCCGCCGCTCGCGCGCATCGCGTCGTGTCCCATCGCGATCGGTCGCCAAGCGCCAGAACATCACCGCGCCCGAAGATGTTTCGATGACGGAATCAAGACCGAAACCGATGAGCGCGATGCTGCCAGCAACTGTTCCGGCGACGATGCTGATCAGAGCTTCGAGCGCGTTCCAACCGACCGTGAGCACCCCCAAGCGCAAGCCGTGTCGCACGACATCGGCCCGTTGTTCCTCTGCTCGTCTCATGGCGCGCTCGATTCTAACATTCTCTTCGTCGTTTGTTTCCTTGTCCGAGGCGTCCCCGCTCCCGCCATCTTTTCATCGCCCGTTTTGTGACCGCGCCGCCCTTTATCACACGGACGCCATTTCATGCTGCCGCCCCTTGCGCTTCGCCGCCGGAAGGTGCATAATCGTCGCGTTTTGAGTTCCTGCTCTCGCGCATCGGCGGCGATGCGCTAGGCCGCGACCACAAAGAGCGACAGCGTTCGGCTGAGAAGAGAGTGAGGTCGGTTGATAGTTTTTCGGAAGAGTCGGGCGTGTCGCTCGCGTCGCGCAAGTCTCTGGTTCGAGTCCGCGATTGGATTAGCCCGCACTTCCCGTAACCTTCTAAGAGGATAGAAAATGACAACCAAACTTTTCGTCGGGAACCTCCCGTTTCGTACAACCAGCGAGGACTTGCGTGATCTATTTTCGCAAGCGGGCACGGTGGAATCAGCCTCGGTGATCGAAGATCGCGACACGGGCCGCTCACGCGGTTTCGGTTTCGTTGAAATGGCGACTTCGGAAGAGGCGGCAGCAGCCATCGAACAGTTCAACGGACGCGATTTTGAAGGGCGCAACCTGACCGTCAATGAGGCCAAACCGCGCACCGACCGCGGCGGCTTCAATCGCAACAGCGGCGGCGGTGGCTACGGTCGCGGCAGCGGCGGACGCGGTGGACGCGATCATCGTCGCGGCGGCGGACGCGAACCGCGCTGGTAACGCGCGCTTCAATAAGCGACAAAGGGAGCCGGTGGGGAACGCACTCTCACCGGCTTCTTTCTTTGATCGGCAACGCGCTTGTTGCAGCCAGTCGCAGGACCACCGCCCAAGTTTGTGCTATCGCCGGTCTTTGCTATTTCGATCGGCGTTGACCTCCTCCCCGCCTGAAGTCCGGGGGATTCCTTCCTGCCACCAAGAGCCTTGTTACACCTCGAGGAAGCGGTCGCGCCAACCGACTCCCAGCGCGCGCGCCTTCAGAACAAGCGATCCGGGCCGGTCCAGCCCTTAATACCACGAGCCGGGTGACGCGCCTTACCCTCTTCCTCAAGGAAAAGGTTTGCAGCTCGTTTTTCGGATCAAGCGCGTTCTGGAACGAGCGAACCACGCCTTTCCTTGCGTAGTCGCACGATGGCGACGAACAGCAGAAAGATCGCCAGACAGACGAGCGCGATCGCCGAGGCGGCGTTGACCATTTCGATGTCCAATCCGCGCGAGGCTTGAAGATTGACCACGGCCAGTTCGATCAACGCCCACAGCGTGATCGTCAGGACGAAGAGCATCGGCCAGAGCGTGAACCATATTCGTTGTCGCGCTTGGTAAAGCCACACCGTGATGGCCAACAACGTCAACGCGGCAAGCAACTGGTTGGAGGCGCCGAACAGCGTCCAGAACTTGACCCACGCCCCTTCGCGCGCAAAAGCGATGAAGTAGACCGGCAACGCCACTGTGATCAACGTTCCGGCCACAGCGCCCGCGCGCCCGCGCCACCCTGTCACCTCTTGCACGATGTACCGGCCCAGACGCATGCAAACATCGAGCGTATCGAAGACGAAGGTCGAAAAGGCCATCGCGCCAAAAGTGACCGCAAACGAAAGGTTCTCGCGTCCGACAAGCAACGTCATGAATTCGCCTATGCCGTTGCCGTAGATCGTCCCTGGCGCAAGCCCCTTCAAATTCTCTTGTGCGACGATCATCACCGTCACGAGCGCGATCAAAGCGACGAACCCTTCGGCCAACATCGCGCCATATCCGACCAGCTGGATGTGCGTTTCGCGATCAACTTGCTTGGAGGTCGTCCCCGAACAGACCAGACCGTGAAAGCCGGAACAGGCGCCGCACGCGATGGTGACGAAGAGAAAAGGGAAGAGCGCGCCCGTCATCCCGCCCGCATCCCACGTCTTGAAAGCAGGCTGTTTGATCTCGTAGCCGCCGAAAAGGAGGCCGATCACACCGATGGCGAGCGCGGAATAAAGCACGAAACCGCCGAGATACCCGCGCGGCTGCAAGAGCAGCCAGACGGGGATGATCGACGCGATGCAACAATAGGCGAGAATCAGTAGCCCCCACGTCTTGTGATCGAGCGAAAAGAGGTTCGACATCTTCGTTCCTAGCCAAGCGACGAAAAAGGTCGCCGGAACGAAGATCGCCGTCACCAGCCAAAGTGGCGGACGCAAATAACGTTGAATCAGCCCCATGGTGACGGCGAGCGAAAGATACATGATGCTGGCAGCGGCGACTGCGCCGCCCGGATTGAACCCGACTCTGTTTTGTCGCAACTCTTCCGTTCCGGCGACGAACGTTCCAGCCGTAATGTCGGCGAAGGCGACGATGACGTAGACGAGCGCGATCCAAATGAAGCTCATCATCGCCAGACCAGCGCGCTTGCCCATTGAAGCGCGCGTGATCTCGGCGATCGAACACGCGCCGTGTCGCACGGAAGCCGTCAGACTCGAAAAATCGTGCACCGCGCCGATCAAAACAACGCCAAGCCCGATCCACATCAAGCAAGGCAACCACCCCCACGTCTGACAAGCGAGAATGGGTCCGGCGATGGGGCCGGCGGCGGCGATCGCCGCGAAATGTTGGCCGAAAAGATAGAACGGGCGCGTCGGGACGAAATCAACCCCATCGTTGATGAGATTGGCCGGCGTCGCTCGCGCATCGTCGAGCGCAAACTGCCGGGCCACCCAACCGCCGTAGACGAAATAAGCAGCGACGAGCAAAACGACGAACGAGAGGGCAAGAACGGTCAAACCCACGGTCTTCACTCCTGTGCGCTGGGATCAAGGGCGCCGCGCGCTCCGCTCGATGTTTCGCCTTCGAGGAAGGTCATCACTTCGCGCGCACGCCGTTTCTATTCGACACAACGCCGATCGCCGCAAGCAACACGCCTACGGCGATCATGCTCCCGCCGAGCAGCGTGCGTCGGCTGGCGACCTCCGTCGAAGAAACGGCGGCCATCGCCGAACGCCCGAACGCGCTGAACAGATCTTTGGCGCTCAAATCATGCGGGATCAAAAACAGTCCGAGCGCAATCAGCAGAAAGCCAAAGGCGGCGACCTTCAACGTCAAAGGCGTGCGCGGCGGACGTCCCAAACGCTGCCCGACGCCGCTGCGCGTGTAACCATAAGAAGTGTAGATCGACAACCCCAACATCAACCAACCGACGAAACGCCACCAAGATGCCGGAGGAAGATAGTACATCAAAAAGATGCACGAGGCAGCGCCAAGCGCCGGCAAGAGAACCGGACCGAAGGGGACGCGAAACGGACGCGCGCGATTCGGCTCTTTGAACCGAAGGACGATGACGCCGATGCAGACGAGCACAAAAGCGAACAGCGTGCCGATGTTGGTCAAATCAACCATCTCGTCGATGCTCGCAACGCCGGCGACTCCGCCGACGATCAGTCCGGTGACGATGGTCGTCACGTGCGGCGTCCTGAATTTCGGGTGCACGCGTGCAAACGAAGGCGGCAACAAACCATCACGCGCCATCGAGAAGAAAATGCGCGGCTGGCCCAGTTGAAAGACAAGCAGCACGGCAGTGGTCGAAACGACAGCGCCGATGGCAACCACCGTCTGCTGCCACGCCGCCTGCGGCGCGCGGTATTGCAAGGCGAGCGTGAGCGACTCGGATAGACTACTTGGAGGGAGACGCCGCAACTCTTCATACGGAATGATGCCCGTAAAGGTCGCCGCAACGACGATGTAGATGAACGTGCAGATGACGAGCGAAGCGATGATGCCGATGGGCAGATCGCGCGCTGGATTGCGCGTCTCTTCGGCGACGGTGGAGACGGCGTCGAACCCGATGTAAGCGAAGAAGACGACGGCGGCACCGGCCAGCGTCCCAGCCCATCCGTTCGGTTGAAGGGGGCGCCAGTTCTCCACCAGCTCCGCCGGCGTGATATGACGCAATGCGACCACGACGAAGAAGAGCAACACGCTGACCTTGATGAGCACCATTGCGGCGTTGAAGGTCGCCGACTCGCGTATGCCCCAAACGAGCACCGCCGTGATCAACATCACGATGCCGAAGGCGAGCAGATTGAAGACGATCGGGATGTCGAAGATCTTTGGCGCAGCGGCCAGCACTTCGGGCGAAGCCGTCCGGTAATTGGTCGCCAACCATGCGGGGAAATCGACGCCAACCGAGCGCAACAGCGCGTTGAAGTAACCGGCCCAGCTGATGGCGACGGCGACGTTGCCGACCGCATACTCGATGATCAAATCCCAACCGATGATCCACGCGATGATCTCGCCGAGCGTGGCGTAAGAATAGGTGTAAGCCGAACCGGAGATCGGAACCATCGAGGCGAGTTCGGCGTAGCAAAGCGCCGTGAAAGCGCAGACCACCGCCGTGATCACAAACGAAAGCATCAAAGATGGACCAGCGCCAGGGCGCGATGCATCGCCCGCCGCCGCCGTTCCTACAGTGGTGAAGATGCCAGCGCCGATGATCGCGCCGATGCCGAGCATCGTCACGTTGACCGCGCCTAGAGCGCGTCTGAGCGAAAACTGGGGTCCTTCGGCTTCTGCTAGGATCGAATCGAGATCTTTGGTGTGAAAGATTCCTCGCAACACGAAAGCCTCCACGTGCGTTCAAAGCGAGTGGCGACCGCCGATGCGCAAAAAGAGAGCTTCGCCGCAACCGACGTGCGCGGAGTTTGTCACATTTCCGCGCGCGAAAGCAATGCTCGAACGATGGGCGGTTGAAGCCGCTCCTCAACCGACGGACGGTATCGTGCGCGCTGGGCCTTACGCCGTTTGAGCGGATCTCTGATAGATTTCAGAGAGAGGCAAAGCGTGTGACTGCTCCCCACGGCGCGCAGCCGGGGGCTTCTAGGGTGTATACCCAGGGATTGCAGCCCCAATCCCAAAATATTCTTCGCCGCGTTGTAGTCGCGATCTAAGACCATACCACAGCACGGACACGCGAAAACCCTTTCGGACAGCCCCATTGTCTGCCTGTGGCCACCTCCAGAACGCGCCGCCGGGAGCCCCCGGCTTTAGCCGTGGGGAGGATGTCAACCCCATGTCTTAAAGACAAGGGCTTTCGGCCCAAAGACGGAGGTAAGCTGAAGCGAACGGCGCGGTCGCGCGCTAGCTGTGACGTGCCCGGCACGACCGACTTTTGCCGGGCGAACCGTTTTGAGCGAGTCGATGCCGGCGCATGATCTTCGCGGCGCAAGAAGCCTTTCGAAGCCCATCGAGCCCGCGCTTGGCGGGCGTCCGAGTCTCGTCGCTTGAGAACGCGCACGGCTCCTCGCACCGGTCCGAGGCCGCCACCTCCAGCAACGCCGAGATCTTATGGATCCCACACATCCAAGAAGATCTCCATCACGCCGCCGCAGACCATGCCTTGCTCGCTCGCCTCATCCGCCGTCAGGCGAAAGACGTGAAGGCAAGGCCTCCCGCTACGCATTGCTTCGCGCGCTTCAGCCCACACTTCCGCTTCGACGCATCCGCCGCCGACTGTGCCAGCCACCTCGCCGTTTTGAAAGAAGAGCATCTTCGCCCCACGTCTTTGCGGCGTGGAGCCGCGCGTATGTGCTACCGTCGCCACGATCACTCTCTCGCCGCGCGCGTTGGCTTCGCGGATCAAACGATAGACGTCCGCTTGCGATAAAGCGCTCATATTGCTTTTCGATGAGCTTAAAACTACGGTCCAGCGTTCATCGCCTCGCGCCGTTGTAAGTTGCCGGCGGCATGAAAACTCCAACCGAAATCGTGACGAGCGCCACCGTTTCGGCAGGGACGTCAGCGGCAGCGTACCGACCGCATCAAACTCCTGACTGGAATCATCACGGGATGCGTTCCGGCGACGCGGCGCTTGGCGGTGCGGCGCTCGGCGTGCGTTCCGGCGGCATTGCGTTCTCTTCTTTCAGTGGCTCTTCTGTTTCCGCTTCGTCGAGCCGGGCGCGTAGCCGTTCGATCTCGCTCTCGGTTCGCGCCAGCGAAGCTTCCAAACGTTGCCGCTGACCGACGAGCAGATCGAGCTGCGCGCGCAGACGACCCCTCTCGCTCTCTATCTGTCGGCGTATCTGCTCGCGCACCTCTTCGGGGCGCGTCGTTCCGATCAGGGCAGCCCGCCGTTCGATGCCTGCAGGGTCCGATTCGTACTCGAGTTGTTCAAGTCTCGCTCTCGTGTCAGCTTCGCGTGATTGCACATCGGCGAGCTGCGCGCGCAAGTTATCGGCGCGTTGTTCAGCCCGCGACAGTCTTTCGAGATCGACGAGCGTGCGCTGCTGCGTTTTTAATTCCTTCAGCTCCGCGGCAAGCATGTTGACTTGCGACGATAGGCGTCGCACGGTGCGCTGCAGATCCTCGACCTCTTCCTCTTTATTTGCACTGGGCGCGCGCCGCGGCGCAGCGTTCGCTTCATCCTCCGCCGTGCTGATGAGCCGCGGCTCATCGCTCTGCTTCGTCGGAGCGGGCGCGGCAGGCCGTCTTTGTTGTGCGGCGACATCGTGCCCCGCTGACGCGGCGATAACGCAGGCGAGCGCCAGCATGACCCAAAAGTTTCCATTCATCCGACCTCTCCTCCCTCGCGCTTCGAAGCGAGGACTTCGCCTCGGAGGCGACGAGGACCCGAAAGGTTACACGCGCTGCTGGCAGGCGGCGTTCCACCCTCTTTTGGAAGCCGCTTTCTCGCGCGTTACGTTTCGTCCCACGTCGCAAAAGCCATCAGCCGGGCTGTGTATTACGAAACTGAATCTTCACATCCTTAACCGACGTTCATATCCTTCCTCTTGTTGAGGCTACGGACGAGCGCGGCCCATCAGCCGGGCTGTATTTTGAAACTGATGTCCACAGCGCGCGCCGAATGGGTGAGCGCGCCGACGCTGATGAAATCGACGCCGGTCTCCGCATAGGCGCGCACGTTTTCAAGCGTAATGCCGCCCGAGACCTCGATCAAAACGTTCGGCGCGAGTTCCCGCGTGATGGCGACGAGTCGTGCTGTTTCTTCGGGCGTTAGGTTGTCTATCAGCACGATGTCCGCGCCGCTTCTGATCGCTTCGCGCAAGTCCCGTTCGTTCGACACCTCGATCTCGATCTTGTGTAGATGGCCGACTGAGCGGCGCGCGCGCTCTACCGCTGTCGCCACGCCGCCCGCAAGCGCGATATGGTTATCTTTGATGAGCACGCCATCGTCCAAACCGAAGCGATGGTTGCGTCCGCCGCCGATCACCACGGCATACTTTTCGAGCATCCTTAAGCCCGGCGTCGTCTTGCGCGTATCGACGATCTGCGCGCGCGTCCCTTCGACGGCGCGGACAAACTGGCGCGTAAGCGTCGCGATTCCCGAAAGCCGCTGCAAGAGGTTGAGCGCGACGCGCTCGCCCGCGAGCAGCACATCGGCGAAACCGCTTGTGCGCGCAATGGTCTTTCCGGCTTCGACTTCGTCGCCATCGGCGACGAAGGCTTCGATCTGCTGCTGCGAATCGAGCGAAGCGAAGACCGCTTCAGCCGCTTCGAGTCCGGCGACGACAAGCGGTTCTTTGGCGATGAAGCGACCGCGCGCGTGCGCGTTGCGCGAGACGATCGCTTGCGTCGTGATGTCACCGCGCCCGATATCTTCGTTGAGAAAGGCCCCGACTTGCGAAAAGAGCGCGTTGTCATCGAGCCAGTTCATCCCAGTGCCTCCAAAGCTTGTTCGAGAGATTTCATGCGCTGCGTGATGTCGGCCAAACGTGCACGGACTTCGGCGACCCGTTCGGCGGGCGCGCGTTCGATGAAGCTCGTGTTCATCAATTGCGCGTTGATCTTCTCTAACTCCTTCTGCAGTTTCATCCTTTCGCGCTGCAATCGCTCGCGCTCGACGTCGAAATCGATCAGACCTTCGAGCGGGATGGCGACTTCTGCGCCGCCCGAAACGGCAGCGCGAGCCGAAGCGCGCGGCGCTTCAAGCCGCTCACCGATCACCACTTCGGAAGCGCGCGTCAAGCGTGCGATGTGCGGCACGTAAGCGGCGAAGACCTCGCGCAGTCGGGCATCCGGTGCGCCCACCAACGCGCGCACTTGCTCTGCGGGCTTGATGTTCATCTCCGAACGGATGTTGCGTACGCGTTTGATAAGGTCGATCACCGCTTGCATCTCGCGTTCGGCCTGCTCATCCCGTTGCATCGGACTGTTCTGCGGAAAGCTCGCGAGCATGATGGTCGGTTCGGCGTCGGCGTAAGCCGGATGCAACTGCGCTGCGCCGACGCCCGGAAGCCGTTGCCAGATCTCTTCGGTGATATAGGGCATGAAGGGATGAAGCAACCGCAGCGCTTGTTCGAGGATCGTGAGCAGGCGGCTGCGCGCGTCCACGACTGCGGGCGATGCTTCGCTGGCCGTAATCTCGACCTTGGTAAGCTCGATGTACCAATCGCAAAAATCATCCCAGAAGAAATGGTAGAGCGCTTGCACGGCGTCGTGGAACTCGTAACTCTTGATCGCAGCGTTGACGCGCTCCGTCGCGCGATCGAGCCGCGACACGATCCATCGATCATGCAACGCCCATTGCTGCCGATCTTCCGAAAATCCGCCTCCGACCGTCGCGCCCTCGGCGTTCAGCAGACAGAAGCGCGCCGCGTTCCAGATCTTGTTGGCGAAATTGCGGAACGATTCGACTTGCTCATCGCGCCAACGCACGTCCGTCCCGGTGCTTGCCGCGGCGAGCGTGATGCGCGTCGCGTCCACGCCGTACTTGTCGAAAAGATCGAGCGGGTCAACCGTGTTGCCCTTCATCTTCGACATCTTCTGCCCGTGCTTGTCGAGGATGAGGGCGGTGATCACCACGTCGCGGAACGGCACTTCACCGACGAATTTCAAGCCGGTCATCACCATGCGCGAAACCCACAGGAAGATGATGTCGCGCGCCGTGACGAGCACCGAAGTCGGGTAGAAGGTCTTCAGATCGTCGGTGTCGTCGGGCCAGCCCAGCGTGGAGAAGGGCCACAGCGCCGACGAGAACCACGTATCCAACACGTCCGGGTCCTGTTCGAGCTGATCCGTCCCGGCAAGAGAGCGCGCCTCTTCTTCCGAACGCGCGACGATGGTGCGGCCATCTTCGGTGTACCAAGCCGGGATGCGATGCCCCCACCAGAGTTGGCGCGAGATGCACCAATCGTGAATGTTCTCCAACCAGTCACCGTAAACTTTGGTCCATGGGACTTCGGGCACGAATCGCGGTCCGCGCCCTCGGGCGAGCGCATCGAGCGCCGCCTGCGCCATCTCCTTCATGCGACAGAACCACTGCGTCGAGATCAACGGCTCGATCACCGTGCGGCACCGATCGCAGCGCGAAATGGCGAATTCGTAGTCCTCAACTCGTTCGAGCAAGCCCAGTTCGCTGAAACGCTGGACCACGCGCTCGCGCGCTTCGTACCGGTCCAATCCGACGAACTCCGGCCCAGCCGCTTCGGTCATGCGCGCGTGCTGGTCCATGATGACGACTGGCGGCAAGTGGTGACGACGTCCCATTTCGTAATCGTTTGGGTCGTGCGCTGGCGTGACCTTGACCGCGCCCGTGCCGAACTCGGGATCGACCGCCTCATCAGCGATGATCGGAATCTCGCGCCCGACGAGCGGCAAAATGACCGTCTGGCCGATCAGATCGCGGTAGCGCGCGTCGCGCGGATTGACGGCCACCGCCGTATCGCCGAGCATCGTTTCGGGGCGCGTGGTGGCAACCGTTATGCGCCGCTCGCTGCCTTTGATCGGATACTGCAAATAGTAGAGCTTGCCTTGATGAGGCTCCTTTTCGACTTCGAGATCGGAGAGCGCCGTTTGATCGGTTGGACACCAATTGATGATGCGGTCGCCACGATAGATCAAACCCTCTTCGTAGAGACGAACGAAGGCTTCGCGCACGGCGCGCGACAAACGCTCGTCCATCGTGAAGCGTTCGCGCGACCAATCAACAGACGCCCCTTCGCGCCGCAACTGTTCCGTGATGCGCGAGCCGTACTGCTCTTTCCACTGCCACACGCGCTCGACGAAACGCTCACGCCCGAGATCGTGGCGCGTTAACCCCTCCTTTTTGAGTTCGCGCTCGACGACGATCTGCGTCGAAATGCCCGCGTGATCGGTCCCCGGCAACCACAACGTGCGATAGCCGCACATGCGATGGTAGCGCGTGAGCACGTCCATCAACGTGTGCTGCAACGCATGGCCCATGTGAAGCGAACCCGTCACGTTGGGCGGTGGGATGACGATCGAGAAAACGGGCGCTTTAGGGTCGCGGTTCCTCTCCGGTGCAAAACATCCTTGCGCCTCCCAACGTTGATAATGCTTCGATTCGGCCAAGCGCGGATCGTAAGCTTTCGGGATGTCCGAATCAGTGTGCTTCACCGTTTGCGTCGAATCTGCCATCTCGCTCTGCAACTCTTTCAAGAAAGATTTAAGCGATCCAAGCGCCACAGGTCGCCATAGTAAAGCGATGGCGGCTGCGGCACAAACCACTCTTGTTTCGCCTCATGAATTCGCGCGGCGACGAAAACATAGTAAAGGATGGCACGCCGGGGAACAAACCGGTCGGCGGAAGCCTCATCGTGCTTGAAGTCGCGTCGAGCCGCAGCGCGTCGCCGCTTGCGCAAATCCCCGCGCGACCAAAAGTCGAAGTCCGTTCGATTCGCAGCCGTCAGCGCCCCACCGACAGCAAGCCAACGACGCGCATCAACGTAAGCGATCGGATTTCCGCTTGGGAGAGCCGAGCAGTGAACCAACGACGCGCCTCAATGCAAGCGATCAGCGGAGCTCTCTTCGCCGAAGATGGCTTGAAAAGCGAAGATCGAGACGAGCAGCAAATCTCGTCTCGATCTTCCGCGCGAAAATCCAAAAGCCTGCTACTGCCGACGCGCGCGCTCTTCTTCCAGTTGACGCTTGATCATCAATTCAGCCAACTGCGGCACGACCTCCCAAGCGATCTCTTGAACAACGCGCTCGGAGATGCGTTCGACCACGCGCCGCGCGATCGCATCAATCGCTTCCGGCGGCAATTGGTCCACAAGTCGGACCATTGCATCATCCGTTGTGGAGGCTTGTTGCGCGCCCGCGACGATTGCCGCTTCTCTTCGTTCGTCCGGCACGGCGCTGGCGACGGCCAAGTTCGGCGCTGGAGCTTCAGGAACGCGCGCAACTGACGCGACGCGCCCAGGATCATCAGGGCTTTGCGCAGCGACCGTCGCTTCCTCGATGACCGAAGCCTCAGCTTCATCGCTGACGGTCGGGATCGCTTTTTCTCGCGTCGAATCTTCCTGGAAGACGTAAGTCCCCGCCTCCCGCTGCTCTTCGATGGGAAGCGGCTCGATCTCAAGCTCGAAGACCTCTTCGCTCCCCACGGACTCTTCGATCGCCGCATCTTCTGCCGCGCGTTCGACGATCAAAGCTTTTTGCTCGACCGCACCTGCGGCCATCGGCTCATCATCCAATTCGAGCACGAACGCCTCTTCGCAAGCGTACTCGACGACGGGCGACGCCCCCACGTCGTCCCCTAAATCGAGCACGAAATCGTCCGCCTCCTGCGTGGCCACCGATTCGTTTTCGCTCATCTCGAGCGGTTCCTCTTCGAGCGCGATAGGTTGCGCGTCCGCTTGGAAATCGAGCGGCATCGTTTTGGCTCCCACAACTTCCGTAACAGGCGCGACGTTAGCTTGCTCGCGGGTGCTGTCTGTTGCTCGGCTCGGCGCACCCGCCTCCGTAAACGCATGGCGTGCTTTGATGGTCCGATCATCCGTTGCGAGATCGCCCGTGGTCGCGCGCGCCGCAGGACCAGCCTGCGGCGAACGCCGCTTCTCTGCGGCATCCTCTGGACGCTTCTCAGAAGCTTCCTCCGCGGGCTTTCCGCCTAACAGGTTGCCGACTTTGCTTACTAGGTCTCGAATCGATTGGAAGGGTTTGGTCAAGACTCCATCCGCGCCTACTTTGCGCGCCTCCGCTTCGTTGAAAGGTTCAAAAACACTCACCAGAAGTAGGACGGGAACATGTCGCAGGCTCTCGCGGCTTTTGACATAGGCGCAAATCTCATAACCATCGCGCCGTGGCAGGTTGACGTCGACGAGAACGATGTCGGGCGCTTCCCACCGGAGCGTTTCAATCGCCTGCTCTCCGTCGCTCGCCGCAACAACCATCATCCCTTCATCGGCGAAGGTCAATGCGACGATCTTCTGAACGGCGACGGATTCATCCGCCACCAGCAGCTTGCGGCCCGCCAACAACGCGGTTCTCCTAGTGCGCGCTCGTTCTCCTCGGCAGCCGAAGCTCCGCATGCGGAGCCTAATGATCAAACTAACACCTTTATTGACTGTACGTCAAGAGGTTTTTGCTTTTTTAAACGACTTTTGCGCTCGAAGATGCCCCGTTTGGCAGGGCAGGTCAGAGGGCGTGCCTTTTGTCTTCTTTGCTGACAGGCAGGACAAGCAGTTGGCAGGGTGCATCGGAGGGCATGACCTTTTCATCAGATTTCAGTGGCGCTACAGACCCCGGCCTTCAGACCTGGGGAGGAGCGCCACTTTTTCCTCCTTTCTCTGACTTCGGCTTTTTTGGTCCCCACACCCTCCAGCTACAAGTCCCCAACAGAACAATCTCCTTCCGGCAAGCGTCCTGGCAGAGTCGCTTGCCATCCTCCATCCGGTGCAGGCTAAGTCGCCCGTTTCTGTGGCCTTCAACGTAACAGAAACCGTATCGTGGGTGCAGTACTTGTGTCCCGTGTCGGAGTCCCAGCCGTCCTTTCATGGAGGCGACGCGCACCGCCCTTCGCTGGCTGGTGCAGGTACAGTGACCGTCGACGGAATCGTAACGGTGCAACCCGTAGGATCCGCGTGTTATGCGGTGCCCTGCCACGAGCGGGCGGCGCGAGTTGCCTTCGAACGCCCCCGAAGCACCGTCACCGGGTTCGGTTGCTCGGCTAGGCTAGTCTTTCCCGGTCTCCAGACCGCCTTACGCTGCGCGCGCGCTGGCAAGGCCGCTACTCTCGCAAGCCCCTAGCTTTAGCTATGGGGTAGTTGACCCGCGGTTCAGTCATTGCGCCCTACCTTGACCGGAATGCGCAACACGTCTCCTTGACGGAAGACGGCGACCAACGCAATGCTGCCGGGCGATGTGCGCTCGATGCGTGCGACAAGCTCTTCCTCGGTGCGAATGGGAACATCGTCGATGGCGAGCACAACATCACCGCTTTGCAAACCGGCGATCTCTGCCGGGCGATTAGTTCGCACATTGCCGAGACGCACGCCGAACAGCCTCAATTCCGGTATCCAGATGCGCTTGAAGCCGGAGACGCCCCAATAAGCTTTTGGCTTCTCTTTCTGCGAGTCAGCGAGCCGCTCGATCTCTTCTTCAGGAACAGGCACGAGCGAGCTTTTTCGCATCTCGCCGTCGCGTACGAAGAGGACTTCAAGCGGCTGCCCAACCTGCGCTCCGACCAACGCGCGCCGCAGGTCTTCGGCATTTCTCACGGGCTTTCCACCGAGGCCAACGATCACATCTGCGCCGACCATGCCTGCCTGATCCAGCGGCGATCCGGGCGGCGAAGAGGAAAGCACCATTGCGCCCGGCATCCCTTCGGCATCCACTACGCGCATCCCGCATAAATTTCGTTCCGACAACCCCTTGGTCCACGCGGAGTCGAAATCTTTCGGGTGCGTGAAGAAGATCTTCCGCTCCGTTCTCATATCCGTCACGGCGAAATAGAGTATCAAAACGAGAGCGGACCCGAAGACGTATCTTTTCCACCTCTGGGGTCTGCAAGCTGTGCCCTGGGCATTCGTCGGGGGCAACGGTTCAGGATGAGACCCGGTCGCCATCTGTCCGCCCGTTCGAGCGGCGGGAAGGATTTCGGTGACAGCCTGTTGGTCAACGGGGCCGGTCAAACGCTGACCACAACGGCGGCAAAAACGCAAGATGCGCAGCATCTGCGCTCCGCAGTTGGCGCAAGAGATCGTTTCGGACTCCATCGAAAGCCTCCGGTCGGCTGGTTTTCAGCCCCTTCATTGTTTAGTTGTACGCTCTCCGACAACGCGAAGTTGCATTTTCGTTCGCCGATCATGGACGAAGCGTCACGCTTTCGGCACGAACAGGATCCCGTTTCGCATAAGGATCGGGCAAACGACGCCGTTTTCTGTTGTGGCATGAAAAATGCCTTTGATGCATGATTGCACCACACGTGTCGGCAACGAGAGTTCGATTCTCCGCTGCCGCGCGAGTTTCATCCGGAGGACGCCCGACATGGAAGTGACCAAAACTCTCGCCGCGCTACAACCCCTTTACGGCAAGGAGAACATCGAGATCGTCACCACCGATGGACAGCGCTTTCGCGGCACCGTCCGCAGCCTCAAAATGACACAAGCGCTCACTAGACCGAGCGTCAAGCTCGAACAGGTCAACGGCGAGATCGTGAAGATCACGGTCGATTCCATTGCCGAGATCATCGACCACAACGTAGATTCCAGCGCAGAGGCATCCGCCGGGTAATCGCGCGCAAGCGCGACCATCATCTTCGACGACCGAGAGATGGTGCGGCAGGCTTCGCCTTTGGCACACTTTTCGCTATAGTTTACTGCCAAGCGCGTTGAAGCCTTTTCGACGCGCGGTTTGAGGCGATGGAGAAGAGCCTGAACACAACCATGGAAGAGTTCGGCGGGCGCGTGGCGAGCGTCTGGCAGGGCATGCGACCGGCCACCAAGAAGCTGGTTGAACGCGCCTTGCAAACGGCTTCGCCGCCGAGGGCGATGCAGTACGATGCCCGAGCGGAGTGGGAGTTGAGCCGTTTGTTGGCCGCGCTTGAAGATCAAGCAGTGGAGACGCGCGAGAAGATGAGCGCTGAACAGACGGCGACGCTTCGCCGCATGGCCGAAACATGCGCTGCCGTGCTCCACGCACAAGCCCGTTCGGCTGAAAGCTTCGAGCAACTGCTCATTCGTGCCCTGCGCACAAGCGACTATGCGCGGGTTGATCTGTTGGCCGATTCGCTCGCTTCGCGCCTTGCGCCGCCCGAGATCAGCGAACTAGCGCGTTCGAGCAACGTCGTGGTTCGGGCCATTGCCTACGAAACGCTGGCGCTTGCGCCGACCTCGGTGTTGGTTAGGTTGCTGACGGATCCGGTGGATGCCGAAGTGGCGCGCTTTGCGCTCTACATTCAAGCCGAAGAGTACGGGTCGGAAGAAGCACGGTGGGTTCTCGAAACGCTTGAAAGCGCGGAGGAAGAGGAATAGAACCGTTCACCGCGCGCCTTCAAGTTCGGTCTTCGATTATTGGAATCAGCTTTGCTTCTTTTGTCGTGCCCGTCGCCGATCAAAGGGCGCATCTTCCATCGCCGCTCCCCAACTTATGGATAACGCTTTGCAGGTCGCTTTCCGTTTCATCAATCGGCTCTCTCTCGATTTGGCGCGGCGCTCAAACTTCTATTCTACTTACTAGTTCCTTGCTTCCGCCCTATTTCGTGCAAGCGCGCGACCACTTGCTCGATCAACCAGTTCGGCGTCGAAGCTCCGGCAGTGACGCCGACGCGCCGGACCCCCTTCAAGTCATTCGGGTTGATGTCATCTGCCGTCTCGATCAAAAAGCTTCGCTCGCACTGCTCCCTGCAGACCGACAAAAGCTTCACGCTGTTGGACGAATGAGCGCTGCCGATGACGTAAAAGGCGTCCACTTGGCTGGCGAGAGCGCGCGCCGCGTCTTGACGATCGCGGGTGGCCGAGCAGATCGTGTTGACCACTTCAGGCTCGGCATCAGCCTTGGCGCGAACGGCTTCGGCAGCCTCGAGGAAGGTCTTGAGCTTGAGCGTCGTTTGCGATAACACAATGGGCGCGTGAAGCGGCGGCAACTTTTCAACCTCGCTCGCATCGCGCACGATGTAGGTCCGTTCGGGCGCATGACCGCGCACGCCGATCATCTCCGGATGGTCGGGATTGCCAACGACGACTACATCGCGCCCCTGTCGTGCGGCACGTTCGGTTAGGCGTTGAACGCGCGTGACGAACGGGCATGTGGCATCGATCACTTTGGCCGCGCGCGCTTCGAGTTCGCGCTTGACTTGCGGGGCGACACCGTGCGCGCGAATCACAGCGACCGTTTCCGCATCGGCTTCTTCTGGCGCTTGCATGGTCGAAACGCCTTCGCCTTCGAGTCGCTCCATCTCCTGTTTGTTGTGGATGAGCGGCCCCAATGTGCGCACTTTGCCGTCACCATCGCGCAGGGCCGCTTCGACCATTTCGACGGCGCGTTCGACGCCGAAACAGAAACCGTACTCTTCCGCCAAAAGGACTTCCATCGCTTCTCCACCAATCGGCTTAACGCCGTTCTGAGTTGATGCTACCGCGCTTTGTGGGCTTCGGTCAATCGAAGAGCGCGTCTCGAACCGCTTTGCGAGCGCAGCGCAGGCCAAATCACCATCCGCCATCAGATGCGCTGATGCTCTCTTCATTCTAATCGCAGCTTTGGGGCTATGGTCATTCTAGCCCTAACAAGAGCTAATGCGCCGATGCTCTTTATTAATCGCAGCGGCCTTATTAATCGCAGCGGCCTTCGGTGGCAAGGTTCGATCGCCATTCGCTACCGGATGAGAAGCAGCCTTATGCTCGTCACATCTTCCGTGCGAAGTGGGAAACCGCAGGACGTTGCTCGTCCGCATTTCATACCTCAGCCACCGAAAACGTTCCAGCGTCGGTGAAGCGGATAACCACGGATGCAGCCCAGCACAAAACTCTAACTGGAGCCTGCCTCGAACGGAAGCTAAAGGGCACGCACCGCAACGCCATCGATGATGATTAAACCTGACATCACATCTCTCGAACGAAAAGCTAAAGGGTACGCCCAGTCATGAGAGCCTCTTTTCGGTAAAAGGTTCGAGGCTGTGAGGCGTTGGACGGCGTTGCAGCGTTCTACGCGACCCCCTTTTCGGCAAAAAGGATCGAGAATATGCTTGGTGCCGACTGGTGAAGTCCGCCCGCGCAAACGTGACCGCAGCTGTTGTATAATTGAAAAGCTATCGGTTGATTGAAAGGCTGGGATATGCGAGCGGGGGAGCTTGCGCTTTTTCGGCAAAGGCGCAGGCTGAGAGTCGCCCGAAGGCGAGACCCCTTGAACCTGATACGGGTAATGCCGTCGAAGGGAGCACCAACGAGGTCGCTTCGCGCCCTTTGGACGGGAAGCGACCTTTTTCTTGCGGATTCGCTTAGCGCGGATCTGCGCCAAAGGGGAACAAGATGACGAGAAAAGAACCAGAACAACTAAACCGCGCCACACATTTTCCCAATTCGCGGCGCGTTTACGTCGAAGGCGAACGCGACGGCGTGCGCGTTCCTTTCCGCGAAATCCTTCTCCATCCGACGCGCCGTCTGGATGGCACGCTCGAGGAGAATCCGCCCGTGCGCGTCTACGATACGAGCGGGCCGTGGGGCGATCCCGACTTCAAAGGCGACGTGCGCGCGGGGCTTCCGCCGATTAGGCGCCAGTGGATCTTGGCGCGCGGCGACGTCGAAGAGTACGAGGGACGCGCTGCCCGCCCAGAAGACGACGGCTACCGGGATGCCGAGGCTCTGCGTCGCGCCCGCGAGCAGGGTCGGCTCGAAATCTTCCCGGGCGAGCGTCGTCCGCCGCTTCGCGCTAAACCTGGCCGCCGCGTCACGCAAATGCACTACGCGCGCCGCGGCGAGATCACGCCCGAAATGGAGTTCGCCGCCATACGCGAGAATCTGGGCCGCGCCCGCTTGCGCGAGATGATCAAGGACGCACCGCGCGATTCGATTCACCACCGACATCGCGGCATGGGGTTCGGCGCCGAGATC
Organism: Pyrinomonas sp.; assembly: GCF_040289685.1. Taxonomy (NCBI): domain Bacteria; kingdom Pseudomonadati; phylum Acidobacteriota; class Blastocatellia; order Blastocatellales; family Pyrinomonadaceae; genus Pyrinomonas; species Pyrinomonas sp. Next base: position 27,812 of record NZ_PSLQ01000003.1, on the reverse strand, counting down.
CCTGAGGAGATCACGCCCGAGTTCGTTCGGCAAGAGGTGGCGCGCGGGCGCGCCATTATCCCGGCCAACATCAACCATCAGGAACTGGAGCCGATGATCATCGGGCGTAATTTCTTCGTCAAGATCAACGCCAACATCGGCAACTCATCCATCTCTTCTTCGATCGAGGAAGAGGTCGAGAAGATGCGCTGGGCCACGCGCTGGGGCGCTGACACGGTGATGGATCTTTCAACCGGACGCAACATCCATGCGACGCGCGAATGGATCATCCGTAATTCGCCCGTCCCGATCGGCACCGTGCCGATCTATCAAGCGCTCGAGAAGGTCGGGGGCAAAGCCGAAGATCTGTCGTGGGAAGTTTTTCGCGACACGCTGATTGAACAGGCCGAGCAGGGCGTCGATTACTTCACGATCCATGCAGGCGTGCGCTTAGCTTACATACCGCTCACGGCACGGCGCATGACCGGCATCGTCAGCCGCGGCGGTTCGATCATCGCTAAATGGTGTCTGGCCCATCACAAGGAGAACTTTCTTTACACGCACTTTCGCGAAATCTGCGAGATCATGGCCGCCTACGACGTTTCGTTCTCTTTGGGCGATGGGCTTCGTCCTGGTTCGATCGCCGATGCGAACGACGAGGCGCAATTCGCTGAACTCGAAACGCTCGGTGAATTGACCAAGATCGCGTGGGAGATGGACTGCCAAGTGATGATTGAAGGGCCGGGCCATATCCCAATGCACCTTATCAAAGAGAACGTGGACAAGGAACTCGATATCTGCCACGAAGCCCCGTTCTACACATTGGGGCCGCTCACCACCGACATCGCCCCCGGCTACGATCACATCACTTCGGCGATTGGCGCGGCGATGATCGGTTGGTACGGCACGGCCATGCTCTGCTACGTCACGCCCAAAGAGCACTTGGGCTTGCCGAACAAACGGGATGTCAAAGATGGCGTCATCGCTTATAAGATCGCCGCGCACGCGGCGGACTTGGCTAAAGGCCATCCGCGCGCGCAAGCGTGGGACAACGCGCTCTCAAAGGCGCGCTTCGAGTTCCGTTGGGAGGACCAGTTCAACCTCTCGCTCGATCCCGAAACGGCGCGCGAATTCCACGACGAAACGTTGCCGCAAGAAGGGGCTAAACTCGCCCACTTCTGCTCGATGTGCGGGCCGCACTTCTGCTCGATGAAGATCACGCAAGAAGTGCGCGAATACGCCGCGCAAAAAGGGCTTGACGAACAGTCGGCGCTCGAAGCCGGAATGCGCGAGAAGGCCGATGAGTTCATTTCGTCCGGCGCAGAGATCTACCGCCAGCGATAGGTTTTCGCCGGACGTTTGCCGAAAAGATCGGGAGTTCACCTCGTTCAGCGCGCAGATCCGCCGCAAGAGCTAACGCGCCGCGATTCGCTGACTTCAAACTGGGAGGCCGTCGGAAACGGTTGGGGTTCGGTCTCCGGCGGCCCACTTTTCCGCCAGTGATCGGCGCGAGATGTTTACGGCGCGGAAGGCGTCTGCGCCGAAGCTTCCGCCTCTTGCCGGTACTCCTCGAAGTCGGACCAGACCCTTTGCATGGTCTGCAGGGGGATGAGTTTGACGTCGGGTTGTTGCGGGTTCTCCTCCGAATGGATGCGCAGCTCCAAGCGCTGACACTTGTTTGGATTGAAGACGTCGTGCGGATAGGCGTACAGCCCGGCGTAGCTGTAGCGCGTCTTCATCTTGAAGTAACTCGGCGCGAAAAGCGCATATTCGACCTTTTGCCGTCGAATCGGCGTCACGGGCTCGCCGTTGCAGACGAGTTGCATCTCGTAGAAGTCGGCCTTGAGTTTGACGTCGGGCGGGATCGAAATGCCGGTTGTGGCGGCGACGATTCCCGACAGGAACATCGACTTGCCGGTCACTTTGTATTCAGGAATGGCCAGCAGCTCAACCACTGGCTTCAACTGTCCGACGTACTCGGTCCAGTTGCGCAAGTTCTGAAACTTATCGACGGTGCCTTGCGCGCCCTCTTTGTTGCGCTTCTCGCGTTCGCGCGCCGATTCAAGACGGTCCTTTTCCGAAAGGTAGAACTTGAAGACCGGCGTCAGCACGCGAACGTCGTAGCGCCCGACCTCCATCTTGTAGGGTTTGGTCTCGAACTTTTTGACGTCGACCCTCTTCTTGATGGCTTCCACGGGAAAGGCTCTTTCCGGTTCGGTCGGCAACAATTCCGCTGACGGCTTGGATGCCTTCTCCATGCTCACGCGCGCTTTGTCGATGAGTGCTAGCGCTTCTTCGATCCGCACGATGCCAGCCACGCCCGGTCCACCGAGCGCAGGATCCCTAAAGGTTGTAATGCCGATAACTTCACCGAGCGAGTTAAAGAGCGGGCCGCCTGAGTTTCCCGGATTGACATTGATATCGGAGATGATCGCACGCTTTTCGACTTTGCTGACGATGCCGGAAGTCAAAATCTTCTCTTGGTTGAGAGGACTGCCGATGGCAAAGACGCGCTCGCCTTCGACAACGACGGGCTCGGTCGCCGTGGCTTGCGCCAACTTGAGTGGGCGGCACTCAGAACAAGCTTCCAGATTGATCCAGAGGACGGCGATATCTTTGTCGGCATCCTGCTCCAAGACGTTGGCGCGCACTTTGCGCCGCCGGTCGAATTGCACGCGCACCTCTCGCGACGTAGAGATGACGTGTTGATTCGTCAGCACGAGGCCACGCTCATCGATGATGAACCCGGTGCCGTGACCCAATTCGCCTTCTACGGTGACAACGCCATCGCGCAAGCGCGCAAACAACGCGGCCTCCTCAGTCACGCGCCGCTTCGGCAGCGCTGGAAGCTCGGTGACGATGGCATTGTCGTTGCTCAGTTCGAGCACTGTCTCCTTGCCGGCTTCGATCTTGAATTCGACTTGCCAAGCATACCTTTTACTCTCAAACTCCAACGGAGCGTCGGAACTCAAGGTGTAATCTCCTGCAGGCAAAGATAGGGTCGCTCGCCCGTCGAATGAAGTGCTGATTTTGGAACGCTTGTCCGGAGAATCTTTCCGCTCGATGATGAACGTTTGTTTAGGCAACGGCTTGACGTTCAAACTGCTGTCAACGATAGCCGCCTTGATCGTCAATTTGCCCTCGAGAGCTTGCGCCGACAACTCAGCCGTCGCAAGGCAAAAAAGAGCGAGCGCGAGGAACAGGCGTGAAACGTTTGACGAGGACATAGTGAGACACCTCTCCAAGAAGTTTTGCGGACCGATCTGCTAGGCGACGGCCGCCACCGGCGCAATCGCAGGTCGTGGGTCGCGGTTCAGTCGCTACTGTTAACACACCTCGCCCGCCGGAAGCAAGCTTCACTTTTCCCCAGCGGAAATTGAAATCAAGCCTTCAAGCTCGCGTTGGAAGACGCTCCCGAATCGTCTCGCGCGAACGTTCAGTTGAAACGCTCGTTCGAAAAAGGCTTGCATCGCGGAGCGGCATGAGTATATATTTCGCCGCGTCTTTCACGCCCGATTCCTCGAACGCCCGCTTCCTCGACGGTGGGACTAGCGAGAAGCTCTTTACGCTTGGGCGCGCTTGTCCAAGTCGTAATTTTCGACCGCGCGTCGCCCTACGAACGCAGCAGCCAGAAAAATAACGATTCGGAGGGAGCATGAGAAGATTCTTAGCTTTTTTCGCCATCACTGCACTCTACGCCTCGACCATCGCGCCGACCATGGCCCGCGCACAAGAAGCCAGTTATATGGATGAACCGCAACCAGCCGCCTCAATTGGGCCGCGGTTTGCGCCCGGAGAGCTTCTGGTCAAGTTCAGAGCAGATGCGCGCGAAGCGGAAAAGATCGATCTTCGTAGCCGTCTCGGGGCGCGGCTTAAAGAACGCATCCACACCTTGCCGATGAAGGAAGCCGGCGAAGGCGAACTGCAACGTCTCACCATCCCGCGCGGACGCACGTTGATCGAGGCCATCAGGGAACTAGAGGGCCACCCAGCGGTCGCTTTTGCCGAGCCGAACTGGATCGTCACGCACCAAGCTGTCTCCAACGATCCCTATTACACCAACGGCTCGTTATGGGGCATGTACGGCGATGCGACTTCGCCCGCCAACCAATACGGCAGCCAAGCGGGTGAAGCGTGGGCCAACAACCACACCGGATCGAGCGCTGTTTACGTCGGCGTCATCGACGAGGGCATCGACTATCGCCATGAAGACCTGTCGGCCAACATCTGGACCAACCCATACGATCCGCCCGATGGCATAGACAACGATGGCAACGGCTACGTTGATGACGTTCACGGGTGGGATTTTTACAACAACGACAACTCCATCTACGACGGAGCGCCAGGCGACAACAGCACCGACAGTCACGGCACGCACGTCGCGGGCACAATCGGCGGCGTCGGCGGCAATGGCAAAGGTGTGGTCGGCGTCAATTGGCGCGTGACCATTATCTCGGCCAAATTCCTCGGCCCCAACGGGGGGTACGTATCGAATGCCGTCAAAGCCGTCGATTACATCACGGACCTCAAGCGTCGCCACGGGTTGAACATCGTCGCGACCAACAACTCGTGGGGGGGGCGGCGGTTATTCGCAAGCGCTGCACGATGCGATCATTCGCGCCGCCAAGGCCGATATCCTCTTCATCGCGGCAGCGGGCAACAACGGCACGAACAACGATCGTAAAGCTAATTACCCCTCGAACTACAACACCTCGGTCGGCACGAGCACTGAATCAGCCGCAAGCTACGATGCGGTGATCGCCGTCGCGGCCATTGACCGTTACGGTGCCAAGCCGAGTTGGTCAAACTACGGCGCCAAAACTGTGGACCTCGGAGCGCCCGGCGTAGGCATCTGGTCCACCACGCCAAACAACACCTACAGCTCGTTCAGCGGAACTTCGATGGCCACGCCACATGTAACTGGCGGGGCGGCGCTCTACGCTTCGACCCATCCGGGGGCAACCGCTAAACAGATCAAGGATGCGATCCTCCAAAGCACGGTGCCGACCTCTTCTTTGAGCGGCAAAACCGTCACTGGCGGACGGCTCAACGTCAGCGGCTTCTAGCAGTCAAGCAGACCGTCGGTTGCGAGGGCGCAAGAGTCTCTTGCGCCCTTCGCTTGAAGCCTTGGCGCTCAGCCGATTCCGCGCTTGATCTCGCGGCGCCGACTGCGTAAATTGTTCGATTTCGAGCGCCGAAGTTTCGCCGAAGATGGTCGCCCCCTTCGCATACTTGATCCACCGCCGCGAACGACACTTGGCCCAACGCGACGCGAACCGCCGTCTTCTGCCGTTTGATTGGGGAGCGTCGCTCATCGCGGGCGAGATTGATGGGGCCGACCCACGCTCCTTTTTACGCGCATTCGCCCTCGAAGCTTTTCAAGAGAGCGAACGGTTCTTCGCGCTTCCGCCCATCAGCGATTTCCGCTTTGATGGCGAACGACTCTCGTGGACCAGCGCCGTCGCCACTCCCGAAAGCGAAAACAACACGGCGCGCGCGCGCTTTTTCGCACCACGACGAAAGAACGAAAGCGGTCCGAAACGCGCCGTTCTCGTCCTTCCGCAGTGGAACGCCGATTCTGGCAGCCACGTCGAACTCTGCCGCCTGTTCAATCGCTTCGGCGTCGCCGCTTTGCGACTGACGTTGCCCTATCACGAAGAGCGCCGTCCGGCGTGGATGGAGCGCGCTGAGTACCTTGTCAGTTCGAACATCGGGCGAACGCTTCTTTCGATGCGCCAAGCGGTGGTGGATGCGCGCGCTGCCGTTCAGTGGCTGAGCGAACGCGCGCGCTTCGACCGCATCGGCATCGTTGGTTCCAGCGTCGGATCTTGCACGGCTTTCCTCGCCTTCGTGCACGACGAGCGCATCGCCGTAGGCGTCTTCAATCACGTCTCGAGCTACTTTGCCGATGTCGTCTGGCGCGGCATCTCGACGGCACACGTGCGCGCCGGATTCGCGGATGAAGTTTCGCTCGAAGAGCTTCGCACATACTGGCTTCCCATTAGTCCGCTTCCTTACGCTGCACGGCTCGCGCGAAAGCGCGACGGTCGCCCCTTTCGCTTCATCGCCGCGCGCTACGATCTGACTTTTCCGCCTGATCTGTCGCAACAGATGATCGCCGAAGCGCAGCGCCACGGACTCAACCTCGATGCGACGTGGCTTCCGTGCGGCCATTACACAAGCGGCGAACGTCCGTGGAAATATCTTGACGGTTGGAAGATCGCCTCTTTCTTGCTCAAGCACCTCTGAGTTGGAAGATCTCGATCCTGTCTGTTCGAGCAACTCGCCGCGCCTCGCTTTCGGGCACGAACGGCGAGCGCGGATCATCCACCGAGGCGAAAGGAAAGGGAGTCGCTGATCAGCGACTTCGCGTTCTTGTCGATGCGTTCGGCATCCATCGAGAAAAGTGAATGGCAGAGGGATTTGCGAGGACAACCACCGAGGGTTCGGACGCCGACGGCAACGGAGCGGCGCATCGGCGTTCATCGAGATTTGAGGAGCACCCTTCTTCCGATCAATTGGAAGTCTCCGCGCAAGACGCGCGCGACAGCCGCCGGATAGGCTTTATGTTCTTGGGCGAGGATACGCGCCGAAAGCGTCTCCACCGTATCGTCATCGAGCACGGGGACGACACGTTGTTCGATGATCGGCCCGCCATCGAGCGTCTCATCGACGAAGTGCACGGTGCAACCGGTCCATTTCACGCCGTGTTCAAGGGCTTGACGCTGCGCATCGAGCCCCGGAAAAGAGGGCAGCAGACTCGGATGGATGTTGAGCGTGCGCCAGCGATAAGCTTCGATGAAGACTGGCGAAAGAAGGCGCATGTAACCGGCGAGACAAACGAGATCCACGTGCCGTGCGCGCAAGGCGGCGATGATCTCGCGCTCATGCTCTTCGCGCGAGGATGCACGCCGCTCGATGACGAGCGTTTCGATTCCCTGCTCGGCGGCCAGTTTCAACCCAGGCGCGTTGGCCCGGTCGCTTACGACGACGACGATTTGCGCCTCTCGAATTTCGCCTTCGCGCACGGCACGCGCGAGCGCCAGCATGTTCGAGCCGCGCCCTGAGATCAGCACCCCGAGGCGATGAATTTCGTTCGCTTCGTCCGACATCGTCCGAATGACAAACGTCCTGTTTCGTAGAGATTCGAGCTCCCATCAATCGAGCGAGTCACGAGGGCGCGCGACTTCGGATTCCGATCTAGAAGGTCATCACTCGATGATCACGGCGCGCTCGCCTTCAATGACTCGCCCGATGGTGAAGCACTTTTGCCCGTGAGCTTCGACGTGCGCGCCAATCTTCGATTCATCTTCCGCGGCGGCAATGACGATCATGCCGACGCCCATGTTGAACGTGCGGAACATCTCGTCATCGGCGACGTCGCCCACGCGTTGCACGAGTTCGAAGATCGCCGGCACGGGCCATGTGCCGCGCGCGATCCGCACGCTCGTGCCGGCGGGCAAAACGCGCGGCACGTTGCCGGGCAAACCGCCGCCCGTGATGTGCGCAAGGCCTTTGACCAGGCGTTGAGCGAGCAGACCTTCGAGCGGGCGCAAGTAGCTGGCATGCGGCATCAAGAGCGCTTCGCCGACGCTCATCCCCAACTCTTCGAGATAAGAATCGTGCCGCCAACCGGCGATTTCGAAGAGGATCTTGCGCGCGAGCGAGTAACCATTGGTGTGCAAGCCCGTGGAAGGCAACGCCAACACGACATCGCCCGGCGTGATCCGTCGTCCATCGATGATCTCGTCGCGTTCGACAATGCCGACGATGAAACCGGCCAGATCGTACTCGCCATCGGAGTAAAAGCCGGGCATTTCAGCCGTCTCGCCGCCGAGCAGCGCGCAACCGTTTTCACGGCAACCGAGCGCGATGCCTTCGACGATTTGTGCCACGACATCCGGCGCGAGTCGTCCGGTTGCGATGTAATCGAGAAAAAAGAGCGGGCGCGCGCCTTGCGTCAGGATGTCGTTGACGCAATGGTTGACCAGATCGCGTCCGACGCTGTTATGAACGCCGGTGAGAAAAGCGATCTTCAACTTCGTCCCGACACCGTCGGCAGAGGCGACCAGCACGGGCGCGCGCATCTGCGCAAAGCGCGCATCGAACATGCCGCCAAAGCTTCCGATCTCGGTCAACACGCGCTCGTTGAACGTCGCACGAGCAAGGGCTTTGATTTGCTCTTTGGCGCGATCGGCGGCTTCGATCGAGACTCCGGCATCCGAATATGTGAGCGAACGTTTCGCGCTCATGCTCTTGAGGCAGACCTACAATTTGAAATCTTTCTTGCCCTTGCTTCGGCTTCGTTGTTGCAGACGTTCGAGCAGCCGACGAGTCTCCTCCTCGGCGCGTTGTTGCGACTCTTCGTCTATCTCGATGCGGATGCGCAAGTGCGTGCCCTCTCCGCTGCCGGCTGGAAGATAGGCGCGCGGGAAATCAGCGCGCCCGCGTTCATCATCGCCTAAAAGCAACACCGCCCAATCGCCATCTTCGATGCGATCCACAACGGCATGAATCGTCACTTCGCGTCGGTCTTTCGCTTCATCTGTCATAGCAGGCAACCTTCGCGCCTCTTTGAACTCCTCTGTGTTTTCGCCGTCGAACAGCCGAAAAAGCGTGCAGCGCAATCAACGGCCATCGCCGGCGGCGCGCTCGCGCTTTTTCCGACGAGGCTCACCGAATTCGCCGTAGGCGACGAAACCCGAGCGATCCGAATCGTCGCGCACGGGACGCCGCCCGACCCACACGTCCTCGCCTGCCGGTCGTTCGGTCTTGACGTCGAATTCGCGCCCGCCGCGCGTCGCGATCGTGATCTCGCCCTGAAGATCGGTGCGATAGAGGCGCACGCCGGCGGCGCGCAACCGGTCCAACACCTCTTGGCTCGGATGACCATAACGGTTGTCGTACCCGCACGAGATCACGGCCGCATCCGGGCGAACGATGCGCAGGAAGCGCTCCGACGTTGCGTAGCGCGAACCGTGGTGCCCGATCTTGAGCACGCGCGCGCGCAAGTTGGCTCCGCGATCGATCAACCGCTCTTCCGTCTGCGCCTCGGCATCACCCATCAAAAGCATGGAGAAATCGCCGTAATCGAGCCGCGCGACGATGGAATTGGCGTTCTGCACCGACCCGCCAGCGCGCAGTTGATCTGCTGTAAAGAGAGGCTCGGTCGGCGCGAGCACAGTGATCACGGCGCCGCCACCGAGATCGAAGCGTTGGCCCGGTTCGGCCTTGATGTACTCGGCGCCGCTTCTTTCGACCGCGGCGAGGAAATCGCGGTAGGCTTTGGTCGTCGGCAAGACGACTTCACCGCGCGTGCGCGTCGTGCGTGCGCGTCCGCGCTCTTGGGTGTTCTCATCCGAAGCCGATCTCGATGGCGGAGCCAAACCCGTGTCGAGCACCTTCTTGACGGGGAAGCGAGCGAAGACCTCATCCGCCGCGCCGATGTGATCAGCGTGCGCGTGCGAGGCGATGAACAGGTCTATCTGCTGCACGCCTGCCCGACGCATCGCTTGCGCGATGTGGTCACCGTTGCCCGTGTCGCCAGCATCGATGAGCGCTACTTTGCCTTCGGGCGAAACGATGAGAATGGAATCTCCCTGCCCGACATCGAGGATGTGAACGCGCAGTTCACCGCCTGATGGCGGCGGCGGTTTCTCGCGCCACTTCGGCCAGATCAGGTAGTAGAAGATGAGCGCGGCGCCACCGAGAACGATGACCAAAAACAGCAGCAAGCAACCACAACCGCGTCTATCGCGCGCCACCGATTCGTTCTGCCTCCGACGATGTGACGGTTCTTTGATCCTTCATCAACAACGTTCCTGATCCTTCGCCGCGCCTTTCTCACCGGAGATCGCCTACCGGCTCGCGCTCGCGCTCATGGATCGTCTCAGCCGCGCGCGTAATGCGCGTCGGGTACTGACCGGTCCAACAGGCCACGCACGAGACTTCCCGCGGGAAGCCACATGCTTCGAGCATGCCCTCGAGCGAAAGGTAGCCGAGCGAATCAGCCTCGATAAAGGCGCGCACTTCTTCGACCGACATGCGCGCGGCGATCAGGTCCGACTTGTTCGGCGTATCAACGCCGTAAAAACATGGGCTGATCGTCGGCGGGCAACTGATGCGCACGTGCACCTCTTTGGCCCCAGCCTCGCGCACCATGCGGACGATCTTCTTCGACGTGGTGCCGCGCACAATGGAATCGTCGATCAAGACGACGCGTCTGCCCTTCAAAAGATCGCGCACGGGATTGAGTTTTATGCGCACGCCGAAAGAACGGATTGATTGCTGCGGCTCGATGAAGGTGCGTCCGACGTAATGATTGCGGACAAGACCGTGCCGATAGGCGAGACCTGATTGTGCCGCATAGCCGATGGCTGCCGCAACGCCTGAATCGGGTACGGGCACAACGATATCCGCCTCAGCCGGATGCTCGATGGCCAAGCGTTTGCCCATCTTGTGCCGCGATTCGTTGACCGAACGGCCGAAGATGATCGAATCGGGACGCGAAAAATAGACGTGCTCAAAGATGCAGAAGGCGTGCGGACGAGGCGGCAATGGATGAGAAGAGCGCAGCCCGACCTCATCGATGACGATCATCTCGCCCGGCTCGATGTCGCGCACATACAGCGCATCGATCAGATCGAAAGCGCACGTCTCCGAAGCGATCACCCAAGCGTCGCCTAGGCGGCCCAGCGCCAGCGGACGAAAGCCGCGCGGATCGCGAATGGCGATCAGCGCTTCGGGCGTCAAAAAGAGCATCGAGAAAGCGCCCTCCATGTCGCGCAGCACCTCGGGGATTGCGGCGACGACCGACGGCGCAGGCGAGCGCGCGAGTTTGTGGAGCACGACCTCGGTATCAGAAGTCGAAGAGAAGATCGCTCCTTGTCGTTCCAAAGCTCGGCGCTCTTCGGAGGCGAATGGGAAGTTGCCGTTGTGACAGACGGCGACCTGCCCATGTTGGCACGCGACCAAAAACGGCTGCGCTTCGCGAATCGAGACCTCGCCCGCGGTGGAATATCGCACGTGTCCGATGGCGCTTGCGCCCGGCAGACGGTTCAAACGTTCGGCATCGAACACGTCCGATACCAACCCCATCGCCCGTTCGGAGCGCAACACAACGCCATCGCTGGCGACGATGCCGCACGATTCCTGTCCGCGATGCTGCAGCGCGTAAAGGCCCAGATAGGTCAAACGCGCCGCTTCCGGATGACCGTAGATGCCGAACACGCCACACTCTTCGTGCAGCTTATCCGGGCGGTTGAACATTCGAGGCGTGATCTCCACTTCGGAAGTCAGCAGGTCTGAGTCCTTGAAACTCGACGGTCTATTAAAGCACCGCGTCGCAAGTTCGAGCAAGCCGTCGGCGGCGATCATATAGAGCAAGGGCGCGGTGTGTTATCATTGCCACGGGCAAAGCAATCGCTGCGAACGCAGGAGGAGCGATGCAGGTCAAGGTTTACGGCACCGAACAGTGCGCAGATACGCAACGCACGCTCAAACAGTTGAGCGGCTTCGGCGTCGCCTTCGCGTATGTGGACATCGCCAAGGACAACCGCGCCGCACAATGGGTGCGCGAGCAGAACGGCGGCCAGTTGCGCACGCCGACGCTTGAAGTGGCGGGGCAGATCTTGAGCGTGCCGGACGAAGAAGAACTCGAAAGCGTGCTGCGCGAGAAAGGTTTCATGGCTTGAAGCGTCGCGCGCCCACGGTGAAGACCATTTGTGAGAAAGTCACTTGCGACAGCAACCGAATCCGCTTCGTCAAGTCATCGCTTTCATCCTCGGTTCGACGCTCATCTTCGCGCTCGTCAGCGCGGGTTGGCGCATCTACCGCCGGTTGCCGCAAAGCGAACCGATCGCGTGGGGTAAGCGCCCCGGTCAACAGACGGAGACGCGAGTCATCGTTCGTCTGCGTCGTCTTCCAATGGATAGCGTCGCCGGAACGGCAGTTGAGTTCTACCCGCTCGACGTCGAGGCTTTGCGGCGCGAGTTCATCGCCGTGCGGAGCCCGGGCCAGAAGTTCGAGGATTTTCTCTCCAGTCGGTTGAAGGATCGTCCGCCCATCGCGGCCAAATTTGATGCACGTGGGCGCACGGTCGCGCAGGTTCCGCCCGGCAAATGGTGGGTTCACGCAACGCTTCAGGGCGAAGTGACATGGACGTGGCGTCTTCCGGTCCACGTCTCGGGACAAGAGTTAACGGTGGAACTGACGCCAGAGAACGCCTATGCGCGCGCACGTAGCTTCTGAAGATCAGCGACGTCGAGGCGCCCGAAGGTCGTTTTCGCTGAGGCGCCCGAACTTCAACATCCAAAGAGAAGAACGCGAGCTTTTCCATAGAACCGACGAAACGAAGCGATATGAAAGCGCTAAGGTACGAACAGGGTCAGTTGAAGATCACTGAAGTCGCCAAACCCAGCGACGAGCGCGAAGCGGTGGTGCGCGTCCGCATCGCCGGCATTTGCAACACCGACCTCGAAATCGCGCGTGGATATGCGGGCTTCCAGGGAACACTCGGACATGAATTCGTGGGCATCGTCGAGAGCGCGCCGGACGCTTCTCTGATCGGGCAGCGTGTCGTCGGTGAGATCAACGCCGGGTGCGGTCAGTGCGCGCTGTGTCGTGCAGGCGACCCGCGACATTGCCCGCACCGCACCGTGCTCGGCATCGTCGGGCGCGACGGAGCCTTTGCTGAGTACCTGAGCCTGCCCGTGGAAAACCTTCATCGCGTGCCCGATCAAGTGTCGGACGAAGAGGCAGTCTTCACCGAACCGCTCGCTGCCGCTTACGGCATCCTTGAACAAGTGCGGCTCGATGGGCGGACGCCGACGGCAGTCATCGGCGACGGCAAGTTAGGGCTGCTCTGCGCGCAAGCGCTTGCTACTACGGGAGCGCCGGTGACGCTCGTCGGCAAGCATCGGAACAAGCTGGAGATCGCCCGCCGACGCGGCATCCGCACGATTTTGCTCGAGGAGTTCCTCGCTTCCCAAAAGACGAAACGCGCCTTCGCCGTCGCCGTGGAAGCTTCCGGCTCGGCGGCGGGCTTCGAGGTCGCGCGCCAGGCGCTCGCCCCGCGCGGCAAGCTCGTCTTGAAATCGACCTTTCACGGCACGACCGAAATCAACGCCGCGCGCATCGTCGTCGATGAGATCAGCGTGATCGGCTCGCGTTGCGGACGGTTCGCGCCGGCGCTGGAGCTTCTCGCCCAAAAAGCGGTGGACGTGCAGAGCTTGATCAGCGAAGAATATGCGTTGGCAGAAGGATTGCGCGCGATGGAACGCGCCGCAGCGCCGGGCGTGCTCAAAGTGCTTTTGCGACCGTAAGACGAAGCGCTTCGACCTTCCTGTTCAGGGCGTGCCCGAGATGGCAATCCTTTTTTATCCATGCGCAGGAGCGCTGAACTTAACAGAGAAGCCGTTTGAAGATGATGCGATTGAGAGCTGACCTAAAAGCCGACGGTGCCCTTTTCTTAACCACTTTGATCTGGGGCTCGACGTTCGTCATCGCCAAAGACATACTGGTCCGTTGGCCGCCTTTCGCTTATCTGAGTTTTCGCTTCGGCGTGGCGAGCCTCGCGCTCGCGCTCCTGTTTCCACGCGCACTGGTGCGCGCTACGCGCGACGAGCTTCGTGCCGGCATCATCCTAGGGCTTCTTGTCGGCGGCGGCTTCGCGTTGCAAGCGATCGGTCAGGTTTACACCACGCCGTCTAAATCGGCTTTCATCACGGGATTGACGACGCCGCTTGTGCCTATTGTCGCCTATCTTTTCACGAAAGCGCGTCCCAGCGTGGAGAACGCTGTCGGCATCATTCTCGCTTCCACTGGCGGCGCGCTCATCCTCATGCCGCACGAAGGGGGCGTCAATACGGGCGATCTGCTGACGCTTGCTTGCACCATCTGCTTCGCGTTGCACATCGCCTTGATGAGCCGTTACGCCAGCCGCTACGAGATCAAACGTCTCACCGTTCTTCAGATCGCGATGGCCGCCATCTGCTTCGCCATCTTGTGGGCGTTCTTTCGACTGCTGGCGCTCGAAGGCGACGGACCGCTGGCGCGCGAAGCGTCGCCGCTCGTATGGGACGCGCGCATCTGCTGGCAACTCGTCTATCTAGCGCTGATCGCTACGGTCCTCACTTTTCTGCTTTGGACGTGGGGACAAGCGCGCATGTCGGCGACGCATGCGGCGATCATCTTCAGCCTCGAACCCGTCTTTGCGACCGTCTTCGCTTTGGCCGTGCGCGGCAGCGAAGAGTGGTTCGGCGCGCGCGGCGCAGTGGGCGCCATGCTCGTGCTGACTGGCGTCATCGCCTCGGAAATACAGTGGGCGCCACGCCAAGAAGGGGCCGCCGCGCAAAGAAGGCACCAAAAAGAGGCCGAAGGGGCGCTGGAAGCCTTCTCCGAATGATCTTTTTTCCAAATGGCCGTTCGCAGCCCCTCTCCCGGCGCAAAGCGTTTCCGCCGAACGTTACCTGTTAGGCCCCTGATTGCGGCAGACTCCGCCTTCCGGTTATACTCGTTCCACCTCGTCCTTTGGTGCGCCGAAGTAGAGACACAAAGGCGATTGTGGGAATCGAACACGCTTTCGCTCTTTCATTGAATAAAGCCTTTGGTGGTCATCGCGCGCTCTGCGAGCGAAAGGAAGAACGAAGAGGTTTGATCGTTATGCAGTACGATGTTCATCCCAGCGGGCCTCGAGAGATCGAACAACAGCTTCTCAAGCGCATGCGCGTCTGGATCATCGCGCTCGCCGTCGTCTGTGTCGGCAGCGGCATGTTCATTGGCGCTTTGCTGGCGGGCCATCCGGCCATTGCGCAGAACGACGCGCAGGTGGCGTGCGCGCCCGAAGCTTTGTCGGCCTCGTTTGCCGAGATCGCGCGGCGCGTCGAACCGGCCGTAGTCAACATCGACACGGTCTCGGCGCTCGACATCGCCATGCGCGACACGGACGAAGAGGATGGAGAGCAGAACGCCCCGCCTTCGGGCAACCCGTTTTCGGACATGTTCCGACGGCGACGCCCGCCGACAACGCGCGGCGTCGGCAGCGGTTTCATCGTCGATCCTAAAGGTTATATCTTGACCAACCAGCACGTGGTCGAAGGGGCCACGCGCATCATCGTGCAACTGCAAACGGGCGAGAAGCTGCGCGGCGAAATCATCGGCATGGACGAGGATACGGATCTAGCTGTAATCAAAGTCAACGCCGGGCGCGATCTGCCGACGGTGAAATTCGGCAACTCCGATGAGGTGCAAGTCGGCGATTGGGTACTGGCCATCGGTTCGCCCTTCGGTTTGGACCAGACGGTTACCGCCGGCATCATCTCGACCAAGGATCGACAAACGCGCGGAGCCTCCAACTTCCAACGGTTCATTCAAACCGATGCGGCCATCAACCGTGGCAATTCGGGCGGGCCGCTCGTGAACATGCGCGGCGAGGTGATCGGCGTCAATTCGCAGATCGCGACGACCACAGGAGACTACAACGGCATCGGGTTTGCGCTGCCCTCCAACACAGCAGCCTTCGTCTACCATCAGATCGTCGCCCAAGGTCGCGTGCGTCGCGGCTACCTCGGCGTCTTTCTCGAATCGGTCCAGCGCGAATACGCACAGGTTTATGGCCTGCCGGAAGCGCGCGGGGCGATCATCACCGAGCTTTCGGAAGAACCGAGTCCGGCGTCGCGCGCTGGGTTGCAACACGGCGACATCATCATCGAATTCAACGGGCAACCGGTGACCAACGCCCAAGACCTGATCAACAAGGTCGCCGCCACGCCCGTCGGTCAAACGGTCAACATCGCCTACTTGCGCGAAGTGAACGGCAAGTTCGAGCGGCGCACGACCAGCGTCGCCGTGGGCGAGCGCCCGTCGCGCAAAGCCGCGCGCCATCGCGCCGCGTCAGGCGAAAGAGCACGTCCGAGAAGAAACGATGAGCGCCCGCGTCTCGGATTGACTTTGAGCGAACTGACGCCGCAGATCATCGCTGAAAGGAACCTGCGCGGAGCGCGCGGGCTGCTCATCACGGAAGTCGAACCCGATAGCCTCGCCGACGATGCGAATTTGCTCAAAGGATGGGTGATTCAGCGCGTCAACCGCACGTCGGTCAACACCCTTGCCGATTTCGAGCGCATCGTCAACGCGCTCAAACCGGGCGACCCCGTGGTGATGATCGTCATCAGCTATGAGGGCGGACGCGCTAATCAAAGGATCGTTCAATTCACATACCAGTGAGCGAGTGGGTGATGGGCAAAAAACAACGGACGAGCAGCGCAGGTTCGTCGCGCTGTTCGTCCGTCGCTCGTTCGCTTCGCCCTTGTTGCCCGCTCTGATTGCGACTATGGCACAAGCACGCAAAGCCCCCAACAAGAAGAACGAACGCGCCGCCGCGCGTCGAACAGCGGTCAAAACCTACTACAACTACATCGGCGGAGAGTGGGTGCCGTCCGTTTCGGGCGAGTACTTTGAAAACATCAATCCGGCTGATACGCGCGACGTGGTCGGGCGCTTTCCGCTCTCAACTGCCGAGGATATCGCTCGCGCCGTGGAAGCGGCAACGGATGCTTTCGATCGTTGGCGACGCACGCCCGCGCCGCGGCGCGCAGAACTTCTTTTCCGCCTCGGCGAGATACTCGTGCGCCACAAAGAACGGTTCGCCGCTGAGATGACGCGCGAAATGGGAAAGGTTCTCAAAGAGACGGGCGGCGACGTACAGGAAGCGATCGATTGCACATACTTCGCGGCAGGCGAAGGGCGGCGGCTTCACGGCTTTACGACGACTTCGGAACTACCCGATAAGTTCGCCATGTGCGTGCGTCAGCCCGTCGGCATCTGCGGTTTGATCACGCCGTGGAACTTCCCAATGGCGATCCCGTCGTGGAAACTGATGCCCGCGCTCATTTGCGGCAACACGGTCGTTCTCAAACCGGCGGAAGACACGCCGCTTTCCACCATCAACTTGGTGAAGGCGTGCGAAGAGGCGGGCATTCCGCCAGGCGTGGTCAACGTCGTCACAGGCTATGGCGAAACGGTTGGCGCCGCCTTGACTGAACACGAAGGGGTCCGCTTGATCTCGTTCACCGGTTCGACCGAAACCGGGCGCCTCGTCGCGAGCAAGTGTGCCGAGCGGAACGCCATCTGCTCGCTGGAGATGGGCGGCAAGAACGTCATCATCGTGATGGACGACGCCGATCTTGAACTCGCCATCGAGGGCGCCGTGTGGGGCGCGTTCGGCACCTCCGGTCAGCGTTGCACGGCCTCGTCTCGCCTTGTGGTCCACAAGAAGGTTTACAAACGTTTCTCGCAGATGCTCGTCGAGCGGGCGCGCGCGCTGCGCGTCGGCAATGGAGCCGATCCCAAAACGGAGATGGGTCCTGTGATCAATGCCAATGCCGTCGCCAAGATCATGGGCTACATCGAGATCGGGCAGCGCGAAGACGGGGCGAAGCTCGCCTGCGGCGGGAAGCGTCTCACAGAAGGCGAGTACGCCCACGGCTACTTCATCGAGCCGACCGTCTTCGTTGACGTGGCCCCGCAGATGCGCATCGCGCAAGAAGAGATTTTCGGTCCGGTGACGGCAGTGATCCCAACTAACTCGCTTGAAGAAGCGCTTGAGATCGCCAACGGCGTCCGGTACGGCCTATCGGCCTCGATCTACACGCGAGACGTCAATCGCGCTTTTCACGCGATGCACGAGGTTTACACAGGTATCTTCTACATCAACGCGCCGACCATCGGTGCTGAAGTCCACTTGCCCTTCGGTGGAACCAAAGCGACCGGCAACGGTCACCGCGAAGCGGGTACACAAGTTCTCGATATCTTCAGCGAGTGGAAGGCCGTTTATATCGATTACAGCGGCAGACTCCAGCGCGCGCAGATCGATACAGCGCAGATGGGATGAGGAGGGCGAAGTTTGATCTGCGACAAGATCACGCGCTCTTCGATGCTCGAGGTTGTTGATCGCGTCATTTAGTTCGCAAGACGTGCCAATGACCGCAAGCGCGCAGTCGAAGACGAAGCGAAGATGATGACCGCACGAATCGAAACGCTCCCGAACGCTGTGGATTCAGATCCATCGGCTAGCGCCGAGCGACGCGAACGGCTTTGCAGCAAATTCAGCGTGCGCGAAGAACGCAGGCTCGCTGATCCGGCGCAGAAGAACCGAAGATTTCATTGATGAAGAGCGTCGAGGCGGCGCCGCAAAAATGAGTTTGAGCCCAGCACACGCAACGGACGACCGGCGCCTTGACACGCTGAAGTTAGAAATACTGTTGTTTTCCGTTGACGGTCAACGAGATGATGAGGAGGCCGAGCGACAGCGACGCTACGGCAGCAGTCACGTTCTTAATGGATTCGTATACTCAATTCGCATCGGAGAAAGGTAAAGTGATCGTAGGACTTCCAAAAGAGATCAAAGACAACGAATACCGCGTCGGGCTTGTGCCTGCGGGGGTACGCGCTTTGACCGACGCCGGGCACACAGTGTTGGTCGAGCGCGGCGCGGGCGAAGGGTCCGGCTTTGAAGATGCGCTCTACGAGCGCGCGGGCGCGAAGATTCTCGACTCGGCCGATGATGTATGGGCCGAGGCTGAAATGATCGTCAAAGTCAAAGAGCCGATCGCACCCGAATACGGACGCATGCGTGAAGGGCAGATACTTTTCACCTACCTACACCTTGCGCCCGACCGCGAACTGACGCGCCAACTTCTCGAACGTCGCGTGACCGGCATCGCTTATGAGACCATCACCGACCGTCACGGTCATCTGCCGCTGCTGACGCCGATGTCGGAAGTCGCCGGGCGCATGGCCGTGCAGATCGGCGCCCACTACCTCGAAAAGATGGGCGGCGGACGCGGCGTGCTCTTGGGCGGCGTGCCCGGCGTGCCCGCTGCGCGCGTCGTCATCTTGGGCGGCGGCGTGGTCGGCACCAACGCCGCCAAAATCGCCGTCGGCATGGGCGCGCAGGTGACCATCATCGACCGCGACCTCGACCGTTTGCGCGAACTCGATGACATCTTCCTGTCGCGGATCACGACGCTCGCTTCAAACTCCTACTCAATCCATGAAGCGATCAGCCACGCCGATTTGATCATCGGCGCCGTGCTCATTCCGGGCGCAGCCGCGCCCAAACTCGTCACGCGCTCGATGCTCAAAGACGTGCCAAACGGCGCGGTCATCATTGATGTTTCGGTCGATCAAGGCGGCTGCATCGAGACGACGCACCCGACGACGCATTCGGACCCGACCTATTACGTCGAGGGAGTGCTTCATTACTGCGTCGCCAACATGCCCGGCGCGGTGCCGCGCACCTCGACCTTTGCCTTGACCAACGCGACGCTTCCCTATGCGCTCAAACTGGCCAATCTCGGCTTTCTCGAAGCCATTGCGGAAGATCAAGGTCTGCGCGCTGGCGTCAACACTTATGCCGGACATATCACTTACCAAGCGGTCGCCGAATCGCAAGGCTTGCCTTACACACCGCTTGAAAATCTTTTGGGCAGCCCATTGAAAACGGCGCGCTAGAAGCGGTCGGCGACGGCAGCCGAACCCAACGCGCAACGCCCACACGAGCGCGCGCGACGAGCGCAAAAAAAGAGCGAGCCACGTGCGGCTCGCTCTAACATTTACAAGGAGGCGGAAGGATGAGGGTTCTGACGCGAAAAATGGCGCGCCCCGTTCGGACTACTCGCCGACGAGCTTCGCTAAACAAGCGGATAACTGCTCTGGATTGACCGGTTTTGACAGAAAAGCATCCGGCATCGCCGTTTCATCCTTGAAAGCTTCGGTTCGTTCCAAGCCGCTTAACAGGACCACCGGGACGTGCATGAAACGCGGATGACGACGGAAGAAACGGCACAGCTCGTAACCGTTGAGCTGCGGCATGATGGCATCAGTTATCACTAGATCGAAGCGGGCTGATAAAGAGAGCTTCATCGCTTCCAAACCATCGGCGGCGGAGATCACAGCGAACCCCGCTTTTTGCAGCAGCACTTCCATGTAACGCCGAACCGCGCGATCGTCTTCTACTAGCAACACCGTGCCACGCGGCGCGGTCTCGGTCGCCGTCGCCATCTCGACTGTGTTCTCTAAAGCGCCTCTCATCCCCCCACTCCTCCCCCTCGAAAATGACAAGGGCAACCGAAAAGAAAGCAAACGCCGTGCCTCCCTCCTCGAGCGAAGCCGGTGACGACCCTCTTTCGCATCTTGAAATGCCGTTTCCGTTTGCTTAACGCGAGAGGCAGTAGAGTTGACGGTTTTTGGCGGGCTGACGTGCGGTTTTTCGTCACTGGCCCCAAAGTCTGAAGAAAAGCCGCCCTTTCGTTTTCAGATGCGTCACCGTTTTGTCAATTTGACAGAAAACTGTCATCCCGACAGCTTGCTCCAGCGGAAAGCGGATCTTCAGCCTCATGCCCGAAGCGTAATCCGCACAAGTAGTGCTATACTTAAAATTTCGCATTTCGGCAGCGCTAAAGAGCATGTACGAATTCGCCGTCACACCCGCCACATTAAAGATCCGCCGTCGTGGAGCGGAGATCGCCGAAGTCGCGCCGGGCGGTCTTGGTGCCGAACTCGACCTTGAGCCCGGCGACCGCATCATCCGCGTCAACGGTCACAAGGTGCGCGATTACTTGGACTTCAACTTCTACGCGGCAGGCGAAACACTGCTGACGCTTGAGGTCATCAAGAAGGACGGCGAGCATTGGGAGATAGAGGTCGAACGAGCCGAAGATGAAGACTTTGGGCTGACGTTCGAGCAGATCGTCCCGCGTCAATGCGCCAACGAGTGTATCTTCTGCTTCTGCAAAGGCAATCCGCCAAACGCGCGCTCGGCCCTTTTCGTCCGCGATGAAGACGTGCGCCTCTCCTTTCTCTACGGCAACTACACCACACTCACTTCGATCACCGCAGAGGAGATGGAGCGCGTCATCGAGCAGCGGCTTTCGCCGCAATACGTTTCGATTCACGCTACCGACGTCGATGTACGCGCTTATCTGCTCGGCATAGACCGCCGCCGCGCTGATATTTCCGCCAAGCTCCAGCGATTGATGGATGCCGGCATCGAAATCCACGCGCAAGTTGTCCTCTGCCCGACGATCAACGATGGGGCAGTGCTGCTCCGCACGATCGAAGACCTCGCCGCGCACTATCCGCGCATACGCAGCGTCGCCATCGTGCCGTTGGGTTTGACCCGCTACAACCGCGACCCGCGCCTTGTGCCCGTTACGGCTGAGTTCTGTCGGCGCGTGATCGATGACATCGCGCCGGTCCAACGCCGTTTGCGTGAAAGGCTCGGGACGAACTTCGCGTTTCTCGGCGACGAAATCTATCTGCGTGCCGGACGCCCCGTTCCCGGGCGCCGTCATTACGGCGACTACCCGCAGATCGAAGATGGCGTCGGCATGGTGCGCGCTTTTTACGAACGGTTCAACGCGCTCTGGAGAAGGTTGCAGCGCCGTCCGCCAGCGCATCCTGCACGCCTGCATGCCACAGTGATGACGGGTAAGCTCTTCGCGCCAATTTTGCGCGAACGATTGGAGCGCATCAACGCGCGCTTCGGCACGCGTTTGCACGTGGCAGCCGTCGAGAACACTTACTTCGGTCCGGAGATCGTCGTCGCCGGATTGATCACCGGGCAAGATGTCTTGGCGGCGCGCGACGCGATCCAAGGCGAAAGCTTGATCATCCCACGATCGGCGCTGCGAGGCGACGAGGACCTGATGCTCGATGGAACAACGCTCGTCGATCTCGAACGCCAACTGGGCATCGCCGTCCGAGCGCATGACCTTTCGTCGTTCGCACGCTTGATCGCCGCAGGGTGATGCACGGCCTCACCTATTCGCCGGACCGCTGCTCGGCCCAACAGCACAAACGAACCACGGAGCGCAGTCTACAGGACGCAACGTCTCCTGCGACGGGCGTGGGCGCTAACAGCACAAACGAACCGGAGGACACGCCTGATGCGAGATTCAAAACTGATTGCTAGGAACTCGCCGTCCGGTCATAGCCTCACGGCCCGCAGCCGGGAGCTTGAAGCTGTGAGAAGAGACCTAGAGGGCTTGCGGTGCAGCCGAATAATCTGTGAATCGCGCAAACCAAGGCGTGCTCGACAGATTTGCCACTGAACCCCTAACTAGATGAGATCCGCTCGCCAGCGGCGCAGCGGTAGCCGACGACAGCTTTGAAATCAGCTCCAACCGCACGAGATCAAGGCGCACAGTTGCGCTCTCGGCACCTCTCAACCAGAACGCGGACGGTTTCGCTCCTAATGGGCGGCGACATCTGATCCAGCGCGCCGCAGCCTGCGCCGGATCTGGGTTCAATAACAACCCCAGAACCAACGGCAACGGGCGCGTGAATCCCAGCCTCGGTCCGGTGAGGTTACGCACCAACGGCGCGACTTCGACCTATACCATGGATTGCAAACGCGCTTCGAAACGCGGTTGGCCAATCTGCTGTCGCTGCGCGTCAATTACACCCTCAGCAAAACCATCGACAATGCGTCCGAAATATTCTCCACGTTCGGAGGAGGCCAGACCGTGGCCCACTCACAGAATCCGTTCAACACGACGCGCGGCGAACGAGGGCTTTCCGCCTTCCATCAAAAACACGTCCTCACCTCTGACTTCATTTATGAGCTGCCCTTTTTCCGCTCACAGCAAGGCTTTGTCGGACGGCTGCTTGGCGGCTATCAGCTATCCGGTATCGTCCGCCTAGGATCCGGACGGCCCTACACGCCTTTGCAGATCTTCGCGACGTATGACCCAGGGTGGGAGAACAGCTTCATCGGCGCTGGCGGCCTGCGCCCATACGTTGGCAACCCAAGCGCCCCGGCCAGCACCGTCGCATTCGGAAGCACGGCGGCGGGCTTGCTTTTCGGTTATAGCGTCCCCGCCGGTCAGTTCGTTGTCTTCGATACGAGCAAAGCTGGCTCTACAGGCAGCGTCGTCTCCGCGTCGCAAGCGATGCAACAGGCGAGGTTGATCTACAACGACTTCGGGCTGTTCACGCAGTTCGGAGTTCCGCTGAACCTGCTCGAAGCGTTCCAAATGTTCAAGACGCCGTACAGCTCGCTTGGGCGCAACACGTTCACGGGTCAACCGTTCTACTTGGTCAATTTGGCCGTCATCAAACAGACTAGATTGACCGAACGGACCAAACTCGAATTCCGCGCCGAAGCGGCCAATCTGCTCAACAGGCGAAACTTCGGCGTCCCCGATCCTATCCTTGAAGATGCTTACACGGGTTTCACCGTCGGGAGCTATCAGAACCCAGGCTTCAACGCTGGTGGGAGTCGCACGCTGCGCTTCGGCATGCGCTTCATTTTCTGAAGACCTGAAAATCTTCGGAATGGTCGAGGCTGGAGAGAACACCCTGCACTCTCCAGCCTCGGCTTTTATCTGCCAAACGTCATTGCGTGAGCGAACTGCTTGGCGCCGATCTTGACGGCTTCGATCACATCGAAAAAGCGAGTCATTGCGTGCGGGAGCGACGTGTTGTCCGCCTTGAACTCATCGCGGAGGAACCATCGAAAGCGAGCCAGCCGATCTGGCCCAGTGTCACAAGCGCCCGAAGACAAGCCGGTTAGTATAACTCACAGTTCTCGACCCATTGCGGCAACTCGTGGACACGCCGCTCCTACGAGCAGCATCCCCCGGTTGCTTCCCGTTTCTTCAACTGACACTCCCCCAGCAACTCCGATGGTGACTCGTTCATCACGCGAGCAACCGTATCTCGCCCGCGTCGCGCGAGTTCCCTATGACCGACTGATCTAGTTAACTTCCTCGCGAGCAGCGCTCGACTCTGAGAATCATCTCCGCCATCGCTGTTTCACCTTTCAAAAACAAGCTGTTTGGCTTGGCCCCCTTCGTGATCCTCGCCGTTTAGAATGCCCGCGCTTTGCGCCACCGCGAAATCCATAAATTTGGATCGCCCATCCATTTTTTTGGATTTTCGCCAGCGCGATCGGTCGCGGAAAGACTGTAAATGCTTGAAAACTCAAGGATGCCTTCCATAAACGGCGCGCGGCACAAAAATTGCTAGATCGCAACAACGGGTTCTGCCGTCTGTACGACCGCCAGCGAGTCCCCAGCTGAGGCAACACGAGGACCGCAGGTTTCGACCAGTACGGATCGGCTGAAATCCTGCGTTCGCAGTAGCGATTTGAACGAATCTCCTGGGCGCCTGATGACGCGCGCAAGGAGAGCCTTTTCATCAAGCTGCAAAAGACAATGGAGGAGTAAATGCAGAAAATTGCCCATGCATTTGTGTGCTTGTTGTTCTTCATGCTTGTCCCAATCGCCGTCGAAGCACAAACGATCTACGGCAACATCTCAGGACAAGTAGTTGATGAAACGGGAGCTGCCGTGCCCGGCGCGACGATCACTGTCACCAACGTGAGCACGGGAGCAAAGCGGGAAGCAACGACCAACGAAGAGGGACTGTACAGAATCAGCGGCCTGCCCGTTGGCCTCTACAGCGTAAGAGCTGAAAAGAGCGGTTTCGCCCCGCAGACGGTCGAGAACTTGGAGGTCTCGACGGGCGTAGATTCAACCGCCAACTTCAAACTCAGCGTCGGCGCGGTCCGCGAGGAAGTGGTCGTTGTCGCAGCGGGCGCCTTGCTCGAAGCGCAACAAAGCCAGGTGACGAAAACTGTTGATCCTGTGAGGATCTTGGAGCTACCCGGAAGAAACTCTCTCGGCGGCTTGGCGCTGCTTCAACCGGGCGTCTTGCCGAACAATAATGGTCGTCCCGGGTCAGGGTTCGCCGTCAACGGGAATCGCACCCGCTCGAATAACTTCACGATCGATGGGGCCAACAACAACGATCAATCCTTGTCTATCCCGAGACAGACTCTGCCGCCCGAGGCGATTCAGGAGTTTCAAATAATCACCAACACTTTCGCCGCAGAGTTTGGCCGCAACGCTGGCTCATACGTCAATCAGATCACTCGTTCTGGAACCAATGAGTTCCACGGCGCGGCCTTCTACTTCTGGAACGGTAACGGGTACAATGCACTCACCACGGGCCAGGAGCGGACTTTCAAAGCGCTCCGTGCCAGCGGTCTTTCCAAATATCAAGCTTTGCGCGGCGCAAGAAACGTCGTCGTCGACCACGTCTACGGCGGAACGTTCGGTGGACCGATCGTGAAGAACCACACCTTCTTCTTCACGAGTTACGATGCCGACAACTTTCGCAGCACAGTTGGCGCGTCCGTGCGCCCGGCGATCTCCCCCGAAGGCGTAGCCAATCTTCGCGCCAACGCATCGCGATTTGCCCCCGGCGCCCTCGACTTTTTGCTCAACACTTTCCCCGTGGCCAACGATCCGACGCCTCGCGGAACTTTGACCGTCCGTGATCCGTCGGGCGCGGTCGTGACCACAGTGCCGTTGCAGCAATTCAATCGCGCGCGCAATGCCGGCATCCCATATCGCACGGACTTCCACCGGTGGTTGGCCAAGATCAACACAAAGATCAACGACAAAGACCAGCTCTCTTTCCGTTACCTCATTGACAACTCGGAAGATCCTGGTACCCCGGCGAGCATCCCCGGACAAGAGATCGGCCAATATGTGCTGAACCAATCTTTCACCATCAACGACGTTTATGCCCTCACGCCCAAGCTGGTCAACGAGTTCCGCGCGACTTACAGCCGCCGCAGCATCACCTTCCCCGAAAACTTGCCGACCGCCTTTTCGATCTCCGGCGCAAGCGGCGCTTTCACCATCGGCAACATCAACTACCCACAGTCCCGCGTGGATAACGTTTACGAGCTGACGGATAACGTGTCCTACACGACTGGCGGAAAGCACAACTTCAAGTTCGGGTACAACCTCCTCCGCTACGATCTGAACAGCTTCTTCGCGCCGAACTTGCGCGGGTCAATCACCTACCCGAGCTTGGGAGACTTTCTCTTTGACCGAAACGCCAGCTTTTCGCAATTTGCCGGCACAGGACTCGTGAATGCACGGACCTACGAACATAGCTGGTTCGGCCAAGACGATTGGCGCGTGACGCCCGATTTGACGCTCAACTTAGGCTTGCGTTACGAGTACGTCACGGCGCCCTTCGGTTACTTCTCCAACGCGAAACCGGACATAAACAACTTCAGTCCGGTGGTCGGGTTCGCTTACAATCCGAAAGGAGTGCTTGACGGGCGGCTCGTATTCCGCGCCGGTTTCCGCATCAGCTACGATCAAGTCTTCCAGAACATCCTGCTCAATAACTCGCGCAACTACCCGCGCGGCGTCAACATCACCACCAGCGGCGTGAGCGGCGCGCGTCCTTACCTCGGATTGCCGCCTGCGCCTCCGCCGGAGGAGTTCGTTCGCCGCGGCGGAAACCCAAATCTGTTGCCGCTGAGACTTTTCCATCCAAACGAGCGGATTCGCCAACCTGAGTCGCGTCAGTGGACGGTTGGGATTCAGTACCTGATCGCCAACGATTTCGTCTTCAAGGCCGAGTATATCGGGACGCAAGGGCGAAATCTGATCAGGGAGCTGGAAGAGAACCTCGGTTTCTTCCCGCCGCTCGGCAACGGACAGAGAAAGGATCCGACCAGAGGCTCGATCCTCGTTGGCCGCGGCATCGCCCGTTCGATCTATCATTCCGGGCAGTTCACGCTGGAGCGAAGATTGTCCCGGCTCAACCTCTTCGGGACGAACTTCGGGAGCATCGTCTTCAACGTCAACTACACCTATAGCTCCTACATCAGCGAAAGCGACGACGTCCTCGGAGGGCAGACGAACCGAACGTTGCCCGCTGATCCGCGCAATCCATCCTTGGATCGCGCGCGATCTGGGTTTGATCAGCCGCACAGATTCGTCGCAAGCTACGTCTTCTCCACGCCGGAAGTCTTCCGCGAAAGGCCTCTGCTCAACCGTCTCTTCAGCGGATGGGAGCTTTCCGGAACCACCGTGTCGGCTTCAGGAACGCCGTACTCGATTCTGAGCGCCAATAACCAGCTCGGGATCCTGCCCGGGCAGATCGCTACCATCGCGTTTTCGCAGCGCCCCGGATTCAATCCCAATGGGCTTCCGAGAACGATCACCATCGCCAATGCCCAAGGCGTGCCGCAAGATCCGAACGCCCGGTATATCGTCTACCCAGAAAATTCGGGCATCCTCGGTTCGCTGGGCGCAAACACCGAACGCACGGGAACGACCAATAACACGAACCTAGCGCTGGTCAAGAACGTTCGCACCTTCGGCGAAAGCCAACGCATACAGTTCCGCGTTGAGGTCTTCAACGTCTTCAACCACCGGAACTTCACGGTCATCCCCGACAACACGGCGTCGTCCTCGACCAACCCGCTGACCTTCCTCAACCTCGGACAGACCAATGTCGGCGGACGGTCCTTCTCCTTTGGCGCGCGCTACTTCTTCTGATCAGTACGCTTGCAAGCGAGGTTGGGAGCGCAAGTCAAGTCGCTCCCAACCTCTTTCGCTCAACCGCGTTCGATCTGAAGACAAAGCCAATCAAGCATCTTCTCGCGCCCCGTTTCGCAACTCGCATGTCTGATCAGCCGCGACATGGCGAAGCAGGGTTAACCAAAAACCTTCTCACCTCCCGTTCTGCAACTCATGGACAAGCGTTGCGCGACACACGTCTTCGCTGCTGCCTGCTGCTTCCATTGATGCTCGTCAAGGCACCTACAAGCTCCGACGCCTGCCGCTCGTCACTTCACCGCCGCGCTCGATGGCGCGCGCTTGCACGAAGAGCCATTCGCCAGACGAAGCGAGGACGAGCGATCTAGCCCTTTTGTCCACGGCCCGACGAACAAGGCAGATCCGTCGCCCTTTTCATCCCGCTTATGATGCCGCCACATCTTATCCATTTTTTTGGAT